>JADJZB010000007.1 GCA_016719485.1 Holophagales bacterium | reverse complement strand
CCCATCCGGTAGGCGACTCCTCGGGCACGCCACCTTCAGCCCATGCCGCTCCTCGATCGCCTGCATGAAGTTCGCAGCCTGCAGGAGCGACGCGTGCGTTCGATGCCAAAGCCACGCCACGCCCCGGCCGAGGACCTCGACGGCCTGCAGGTCGCGCATCTCGAGGTAGACCCTGTTCGTCGATATAAAAAAACGCGCGGCCAGGGCTGGGGTTTTCATGGCGATGTGGAGGACGCTGTCCCGTAGGAGTAGAGGCCGGTGACGGCTGACCGGAAGGCCCTGCTGACTTCGCCGGCTTCTCCTCGGGCTGATCGCCTGGCCGCCGGTCCCGAACTCCCGCACGACGCCGTACGGCTCAGGGTCGCGGACATGACGAGCAGTTTCGTCGCGCCCGCCGTCCAACTGCAGCGGACTGCTCCGGAGAATCCGTGCTGTAGAAGATCTTGTCGCCGAGGGCGAGCACGGCCCGCTCGAACCGACGGGAGTCAGCCGATGAAAGGCCTGGGCGAGACCGTCGGGAGCTCGGCTGAGCGGCGTAGGAGATCGACACGCCGGGCAGGCTCCCGTCGCCCAGCACGCGGCGGAACCCTCCTGCTCGTGCGGCGTCGTGATGACGAGGACGTCCCCGGACCCCGCGAGCATCAGCGTCGTCGAGGCAGGTAGTAGATCATCGGCTTGTCGTAGACCGGCACGAGCTGCTTGCTGACGCCGCGGGTCACGGGGAAGAGGCGCGTGCAGGAGCCCACAAGCCGGGATGGTTCCCTTCAATGTGACTCCTCGGCGCTGATCTTAAGCGGTCTCGCCGGGCTCGCGGCTCCCCGCTTCGGCGGACAGGGGCCGAGCGCTAACGTGCTCTCAAGCGGGCCTTACCCGCACGCATCACTTCCCCCTGGACGGGCTGCGGGGGCTGGCCATCCTCGCGGTCATCCTCTACCTCGCCCTTCGAACCCGTAAGGGCCTCGTCCAGGAAGCGATCCTAGGAACAGCCCGGCACTGGTGGGCGGGTGTTGACCTCTTCTTCGTTCTCTCCGGGTTCCTGATCACTGAGATTCTCGTCCAGTCCCGCGGGGCGAGAACTACTTCCGCGTCTTCTACACTGGCGCTGCCTCCGCATCTTCCACTCTCTACTACGCCTCCTCCTCCTCTCGTCCTCCTCTTCCACGTGTCAGGACGGGAGTCTCTGTGGGGCTGGCTCTACGCGCCTCGAACGTGAAGATGACGATCGCAGGGTGGCCCGCAGCGCCCTCTCCCATTTCTGGTCCCTCGCCGTCGAGGAGCAATTACTACCTCAATCTGGCCGTTCGTCGTCTCGCTCCTCCGCGCCGCGCTCTCGCCGACGCCTCTGCGCCAGCCTGGTCCTCCCTCGTCCCGGCCGCGCGGGTGGCGGGCTTCCTCCTCGGCGTGCCGGACGTCGGCCGCCTCTACGTCCTGACCCGTTCCGCCTCGACAGGCTCGCCGGGAAGCCTCCTGACCCTCGTCGTGCCCCGGCTCCCCGGGCGCGGCGGTACGTCCTCACGCCCCTCGCAACGCTCTTCCTCGCCGCCCTCGCCACCGGGCTCGTCATCCGGATCCGCGGGCGATGCCTTCTGAACGCCGCCGATGCTGACGCTCGGCTTCACCTGCTGCGGTCGCCTTCGCGGCACTCGTCTTTCTCTTGATCGCGCTCCCGGAGACGCTCCTTCCGCGCCTCCTCGAGTGAAGCCCCTGCGGGCCGCGGGGAAGGTCAGCTACGCCATGTACGTCTTCCACTGGCCGGTGACGTTCGCCCTGCGGAAACGAACTGTGGCAGCCATCTGCCGGCGCCGCCGGATCAGGCGAAACTGCCTCGCCGTCCTCCTCGGGAGGCGTCGCTCCTGGCCGCTGTCTCATCAAGTTCCTGGAAGGGCCGTGCCTGGCGCTCAAGGGACCGTCGGCTACCCCTCTACCGGGGATCAGGTCAGAGGGTAGGATTCAAATGCTCCGCCAGAAACCTCCTCCTGACCCTCGCCCTCCGGGGCGATCCTCGCCGTACGCTGCCGCTGGCCGCCGCCGAGACCCACCCTTCTCCATCCACGACATGCTCGCCATGGACCGCATCTCAGACGCCCAGGTATCCCCCGACGGGACGCAATTACGTTCGTCCTCCAGTTGACGAGCCTCGCGCGAACCAGGGGCGGGACAAACCTCTGGCTCCTCGACCACGAGGACGAGAGCGTCCGCCGCCTGACGACGCACGAGGCCGGCGACGGGAACCCGCTGGGCGGCGGACGGAAGACTGTTCTTCTCTCCGGCGCGCGGCGGATTGCAGCAGGTCTGGAACCTCCCGCTCGCCGGCGGGGCCGAGGCGGTCACCTCAGAGCCGCTCGACGTCGACAACCTCGAGGTTGCTCCGGCGGCAGGCTCCTCGTCCTCTCGTTGTCTTCCCCGGGAAGAGCGCCCCTCCGAGGCGAAGGCGGCGCTCGACGCGAAGGGCGCGGTGAAGTCGAGCGGGATGCTCTTCGACCGCCTCTTCGTCCGCCACTGGGACACCTGGAAGGACGGGCGGCGCAACCACGTCTCTCGTCCCGCCTCGGCGCCGACGGAAAGCCCGCCGGCCCCGCGAAGGACCTGATGCCGCAGATGGACGCCGACGCCCCGACGAAGCCGTTCGGCGGCCTCGACGACACCGCCGTCACCGCCGACGCGAAGAAGCTCGTCTTCACCTGCAAGGACGTCGGCCGCGAGGAAGCCTGGTCGACGAACTACGACCTCTGGAGGTCCCGACGGATGGCTCGCCGCCCCGAAGCGGATCACGACGAGCCCGCCTGGGACGCCACGCCTTCGGTTCTCCCCCGACGGAAAGACCCCTCGCGTACCTCGCCATGAGCCGCGGCGGCTACGAGGCCGACCGCTTCGAGGTCGTCCGCGACCTCGCGACCGGCAAGGACCGCTCGAACACGCCTCGCGCCGGGACGGGAAGAACGACGACCGCTCGCCGGCCGGAATCACCTGGTCCGGCGACGGGAAGTCGCTCTACGCGACGGCCGACCACCTCGGCCAGAAAGCCCTCTTCGCGATCGACGCCGCGAGCGGAAAGGCGAAGATCCTCGCCGCCGACGGCTCGATCGACGCCCCGCAGCCGCTCGGGAAGGACCGGATCCTCTTCTCGCGCCACTCGCTCTCGGGCTGACCGAGCTCCGCGATCCCGGTCGCGGGGCGCCGTCGAGAAGCTGACCTCGATCAACGACGCGAAGGTCGCCGCGGCCCGCTTCGGTAAGCCCGAGCAGTTCAGCTTCAAGGGCGCCAAGGGCGACACCGTCTACGGCTACATCGTCCACCCCGTCGACTTCGACCCGGCGAAGAAGTACCCCGTCGCGTTCCTGATCCACGGCGGGCCGCAGGGCTCCTTCGGCAACGACTTCCACTACCGCTGGAACCCTCAGGCCTACGCCGGTGCCGGCTACGCGGCCGTGATGATCGACTTCCACGCCTCGACCGGCTACGGCCAGGCGTGACTACGTGAAGAACTGGAAGACCCCGACGCTCGTCATCCACGGCCAGAAGGACTACCGCGTCGTCTACACGCAGGGATCTCGACGTTCACCGCGCTCCAGCGCAAGGGATTCCGAGCAAGCTCCTCATCTTCCCCGACGAGAATCACTGGGTCCTCAAGCCCCGCGAACTCGCTGCAGTGGCACGACACCGTCATGGGCTGGCTCGGGGAGTGGTTGAAGAAGTGAACCGCCGAGGCACGGGCCGGCACGCGGCGGAGCCTGAACGGCCTTCCTTCGAGCGCCCGGCGAAAGCCGGGCGCTTTGTTTGAGTCTCAGCCCTCGTCGAAGAGCGGAACGTCGAGTCCTGCGATCGACTCCCGAAACCCGCGGAAAGCCGCGCGCGCTTCGTCGACGGCGCCGACGGCGCGCCGCAGGTCGTCGTCCCAGCGATCGAGGAGCGCCTGGAGCTCCGGCGACAGCGGTGACTCCTGGGCCCCGGGCAAGAACGAGCCACCGCTCTCGGGGACGAGCGCGTCGAGAGCGCGGCGAAGCTCCTCCGGCCCGTCCTCTCCGGCGGAAGGAGAAACTCGCAGCGCCGCTGCGCGCGGACTCCCTGTCCGGAGCGTGGCGAAGAAGGCCAACCGCTGCCGGCACTCCGCCTCGGTCCTTCGGAAGTCCGACGTAGAAACACCGGGCCAGCTCGGGACGAGCTCCGGCCGCTTCGACGGCCGCCTCGTCGATGAAGGAGAGGAGCGTCTCGGCCGGGTAGTGGAAGCCCGTTCCGGTCACCTTCCTCCGCGCGAGGAGGAGCGCGAACGCGAGCGCCGGCCCGCTGAGATAGAGCATCCGGTGGAGGAGGATCTCCCCCATCACCGCGTGGTGCGGGAAGTTACGCTGGAAGATCCAGTTCACGGCCAGCAGGCGGTCGTCGCCGTGTCGTCGTCGCCGCGGCGGTGGGCCAGCTCGGCCGCGTCGAGGAGCATCTTCAGCCCGGTGCCGTCGCCCAGCCCGAGGGCGAAGACGAGCGTCGGCGGGACCGCCCGCTCGAAGACGAACGGCTCGATGGCCCGCAGCGTCGCGTTGCGCAGCTCTGCGCGCCCCTCGCAGAGGAGCTTTCCGATGAAGTCGGCGATCGGGACCTGGAGAACCGGCGCTGCGTCGCACGCGACGCGCAGAAGAGACGGCAGCAGGCGCGCGGCCGTGGAGTTCACGAAGATCCATTCTTCGAACCGGAGCGCGAGCGCGACGCGCCGGTGGAGGTCCGCCTCGTTCACGAAGCGGTAGACGAGCTGCTCCGTCCGCGGGTCGTCGTCGGACTCTTCGGGACCCGGCCGCTCGTCCGGGCTTCGACGGCGAGGGATCGCCCGTGCCGGGTCGGGGAGCGGAGCCCAGAGGCGCCTCTCGAGCCGGCAGTCGGACCCGCACGACGGGCAGTCGACCCGCTCGGCGTCGTGCTTCCACTCGAGGAAGTCGCCGCAGCCGGGGCAGAGCGTCCGCTCGACAGTGCTTTGCCGGTAGCCCATCGAGCGGACCCACGGGACCGACGGCGACGTTCCGCCGGCCTCGGCCGCCGCCGCATCGAGGTAGAGGCGCAGCGGCGCCCCCTCCACCTCCGGCTCCACTTTCCTGAGGCGCCGCTCGAGAACGGCGAGCGAGCCGCAGAAACGGCACGTCACCTCGGGAACGTCGTCGTCCAGCTCGAGGGCGTGCCGCACGCGGGGCAAAGCCCGCGCTTCGTCCGGAAGAGAACGCGCGGCAGCTCCGCGCTCAAAGGCGCTTCAGCCACTCGGCCTTCTTGGCCTCGTACTCCTCCTGCGTGAGGGCGCCGACGTCGAGAAGCTCCTTGAGCTGCTTCAGCCGGACGACCGGGTCGACGTCCGCGGCGGCCGGCGCGCCCCCCGCCGCCGCGGCCTCGGGCCGGAGCATCCCCTGCATCATCTGCGGGACGAGCATCGCGGCGCCAAGCGAGACGCCCGCGTCGAGCGCCGAGCCCCCGCCGCCCGCCGCGCCCACGTTCGACGCGAGCTCCCCGAGCGCGTCGGTCGTCCCACCTCGCGGTAGCTCGTCCCCGCCTGCTTCAGGGCGGTCGCCCCCGCCGCGCGGGCCTCGAGGTCGTACTGCGTTCCCTTCGCCTTCGCGAACGCCTCCGAGGCGATCCTCGCGTTGCCGTTCAGCGTCGCCTGGATCTCCTCCGTCGTCGTGACCGAGTTCACCGAGAGGTCGGTCAGCTCGAGGCCGAGCGCGGCGAACTCGGGCCCGAGGATTGCCCTGACGCCCGTTCCCAGCTCTCGCGTGAAGCGCGGCAGCTCGACGAAGGGCCTGCCGAGGACGCGAGCGCGTCGGTGAGGGCCGAGACGAGGTACTGCGCCCGCAGGAACTCCTCGAGGTCGCGCTGGCGGAAGACGGGCCGGCTGCCGACGACTTTCGGGACGAAGACCGTCGGGTCCGAGACGCGGATCGCGAAGCGGCCGTTCGCGCGGACCGGGATCTGGAGGAGGACGGGGTCGGGAATGTAGACCGGCTCCGGCGTTCCCCAGCGCAGGTCGCGGAAGAGCTGTCGCCCGACGAAGACGACCTCGGCGCGGAACGGCGACGCGCCGTCGAAGGCGAGTCCCGCCACGAAGCCCGTCAGGCCGGCCACGGTCTGCGTCGTCAGGACGTGCCGCCCCGGCTCGAAGAGGGCCATGGCGCGTCCGTCGCGCAGGAAGAGGGCGCACTGCCCCTCGCGGACGACGAGCTGCGAGCCCCAGCGGATGACGGCCGGGCCCTCTGCCGGCACGCGGGCGGCGAGGATGTCGCCTGTCGCGTCGACGAGCTCGAGGGATGTCGGCGAGGTCGGGCATCACGTCACCTCCCGCAGGGCCTCGGCGCGGCGTTGAAGGGCCGACTCGGCCTCCGACACGACGGCGCTCGCGCGGTCGAGGGCCGCGAGGTCGACGGCGGCCGGAAGGCGCTCCGACTCCTCGACGACCTTCTCGCACGCGTCCCGGACCTGGAGGTCGAAGGCGTACAGGCGATCCAGGTCCGCCGCGTCCACCGCCGCGGCGTCGAAGAGCGCCGCGTAGCCCACGGGGCGTGCCGGACTGCGTCGGCGAGAGCCGCCACCCGCCGGGAAAGCGCATCCAGCGGATCGAGGACGTCGAAGCGTCCGGTCCGGGCGCACGCGGCCGTCCGGCGGTCGAGCGCGGCCCGCGCGAGACCGAGCCTTCCGGCGACGGCGAGCCGGAGAGCCTGGTCGCTCTCCCGCCTCTTCTCCCTGTCGGCATATCCCGCGTAGCCCGGAACGAGCGCACCGAGCCGGTCGAGGAGCGACTTCACGGCTTCGCTCACGGGAGGGCCTCTCTGACGGGGACGCAGCGACGCCCTTTCACGATCAATCCGCCAGCGTCGAGAGGTCGCCCGGGTCCTCGCCCATCTCCACCGCCTTCAGGTAGCGCCGAACGATCTTCCCCGAGCGCGTCTTGGGAAGCGTCGTCCGGATCTCGATCTCCGACGGCTGCGCGATCGGCCCGAGGTCCTGGCGGACGTGGTCCTTCAGCGACGCGATGAGGCCGGGCCCGGTCTCGACTCCCGCCTTCAGGACGACGAAGGCCTTGATCCGCTCGCCCTTCAGGGGGTCGGGGAGGCCGACGACCGCGCTCTCGGCAACGGCCGGGTGGCGGAGGAGCGAGCCCTCGACGTCGGCCGTGCCGATGCGGTGCCCCGCGACGTTCAGGACGTCGTCGGCGCGGCCCAGGACGGCGAACCAGCCGTCCTGGTCCCGCACGGCGATGTCGCCCGCCGCGTAGAAGCCGGGGATCTGCTGCCAGTACTTCTCGTACCGGGCGTAGTCGCCCCAGACGGTCCGGAGCATGTAGGGGACCGGCTTGCGCAGGACGAGGAGCCCTCCCTGGCCGTCCGGGAGCTGGTTTCCCCTGCGCGTCGACGATCGCCGCGTCGACGCCGGGTATCGGCTTTCCGACCTTCCCCGGCCGCGCCTCGAACGTCGGGAGCGTTCCGAGGACGGGGGCGGCGATCTCCGTCTGCCAGAAGTTGTCGACGACCATCCCCTTCGACTGCCCCACGAGGTGCTTCTGGCTCCAGAGGTGCGCCTCGGGGTTGAGCGGCTCGCCCGCGCAGGCGATCAGGCGCAGGCGCGAGAGGTCGTACTTGGCGGGCGCCTCGGGGCCGTGGCTCATCCACATCCTCACCGCCGTCGGCGCGGTGAAGAGGAGGTTCACGCCGAAGCGCTCGCAGAGCTCCCAGGTCACCTCGGGGTTGGGCCAGTCGGGCACACCTTCCCGGCAGAAGACGGTCGCGCCGACGGAGAGCGGCCCGTAGACGATGAAGGAGTGGCCGACGATCCAGCCGATGTCCGACGTCGACCAGTAGATGTCCCGCTCGCCGATCTGGTAGAAGGCCTTCGAGAGCCAGGTGACGCCGACCATGTAGCCGCCCGTGGTGTGGACGACCCCCTTCGGCTTCCCCGTCGTCCCGGACGTGTAGAGGATGAAGAGCGGGTCCTCGGCGTCCATCGGCTCCGGCGGGCAGTGGATCTCGTTCGCGTTCTGGATGTCGTAGAAGTCGTGCTCGCGCTCGCTCTCGAACTCGTAGGGCGCGTCGCCGACGCGGGACCCCCGCCGGTGGACGATCACGTGCTCGACGAAGACGAGGTCGCGGACCGCCTCGTCGATCGTGGGCTTCAGGGAGATCTTCTTGCCGCGCCGGAAGGTGAAGTCGGAGCAGACGATCGCCTTCGCCTGGCAATCGACGATCCTCGACCGCAGGGCCTGCGTCCCCATCCCGGCGAAAACGACGGAGTGGATCGCGCCGATCCGGGCGCAGGCGAGCATCGTGATGATGCCCTCGGGGACGAGCGGCATGTAGATGATGACGCGGTCGAACCGGCCCACGCCGAGGCGCTTGAGCGCGTTGGCGAAGCGGTTCACCTCGCGGTAGAGGCGGCTGTAGGTGTAGGTGTGCTCCTCGCCGTCCTCGCCGACCCAGATGAGGGCCGCCTTGTTCCGCCGGTCTCCGTACACGTGCCGGTCGATGCAGTTCGCCGAGGCGTTCAGCTTCCCGCCGAGGAACCACTCGTGCTTCGGCAGGTCGAACCGGAAGACCTCGGAGAAGGGCTCGATCCAGTCGACGAGCTTCGACTTCTCCTCCCAGAAGGCCGCCGGGTCGGCCGCCGCGTGCGCCCTCTCCACGGCGTCGTTGCTCATGTGCGCCTGCCGCGCGAGCCAGATCGGGGGCGCGATGACGTTCGAGTCCGTCGCGAGCCTCGAGATCGCCGCCTGCTGCGACTCGCTCAGATCGAGCTTCGCCCCGGTGGGGACACCCGGCTTCTCCGCGCTCATCGTCGCCTCCTCCCCGCGCCGCGCACGGGACCGTTCCTCCGATGGATCCGGGGATGATAGGGCGAGCGCGCCCGGACCCGAAACGCGTTTACGCGCTTCGGCTCCTGGCGGCGGATTTCAGCCTCCGGGACCGGGCGGGCCGCAGGTGCAGTCGGTGCAGCCCTTCGCCGCGCACGACGAGCAGGTCGAGACGAGCCTCTTGCGGAGCGCCTCGCGCGCGCGGTGGACGCGGACCGCGGCGTTGTTCGGCGTGATCCCGGCCTTCCCGGCGAAGTCCTTGAGGGAAAGCCCCTCCACTTCGACACCGCGCAGGGCCTCGGCGTACTCGGGCTTCAGGTCCGAGGCGATCCGGCCGACGCAGCGGCAGACCTCCCGCGCCAGCTCCTCGTCCCTCGCCTCCCCCTCCTGCTCCGCCGCGAACGCCGCCATCGCGCGCCCCTCGGAGGCGCTGCGCCGATGGTGGTCGACGAGGGCATTGCGGAGGACCTGGTAGAACCAGGCCACGGCGGAGGAGTCCTCGCGCAGGCCGTGCGCCTTCGTCACGGCCCGCGCGAAGGCCTCCTGGAGGATCTCCTCGGCCACGGCCCGGTCCCCCGTCCGCTTCGCGAGGAAGGCGAGAAAGCGCGGGTACTCCTCCGCGAGGGCGACGACCGGGTCGGGGCGGGCCACCCGCGCATTCTGCCAAGGTCCGGAGTCAGCGCACCTCGATTCCCCCCTTCATCATCCCCATCCCGCAGGTGAACGGAACGATTCCGGCGGCCTGGGGCGGCAGGTCGATCGAGACCCTCTCCCCCGTCGGGAGCGCCCTGCGAATCCCGAGGCCCGGGAAGACCACCTCCTTCGAGCAGCCGGAGGTCTCGTTCCGGAAGAACGTGATGCGCACGGGCGCGCCGGCGCGCGCCGTGAGCCGGGCGGGGCGGTAGCCCTTCTCAACGGTCACTTCGAGCTGCTGCGTCGGCGCGGGGCCGGAGGCGCCGCTCGGGCGCTCGCAGGCCTCGTCGCCGTGGCAGCAGGAACCTCCGGTTTCGGGCGCCTTCGTGTCGGTCCTGGTGCCCAGGAGGGAACGGAAGCTGTCGGCGATCTTCATGTCGGTCTCCTTTCGTCGGTCGCAAGAGGAGACGACGGGCCGGACCGGACCTTACAGGGCGGCCCGGGCCCGGCCCGCGAGGGGTTCGCGGAAAGGGCGCTGTAAGGCCCCGGCCCGGCCCGCGTCTCCGGGTCGGAGGCCAACGACATGCTCCGACGACCCCTGCTCTCGCTTCTCGCCCTGGCGCTCGCCCTCCGTCTCGCGCATGGCGGGCTGCTCGCGGGCGCCCCCGCCCCCGCCTCCGTGGGTGCCTCCGCGAACGTCCCCGTTGAGATCCGGGCCCTTCTCGCTGAGCCGCTGACCGCCGGGAGCGCCGTCCGGCTCTCCTTCCTCGCCGAGCCGTCGCTTCGCGCACGGCTCCTCGAGACGGGCGTCGACGAGGGCCGGCTCGAAGAGGCCCGGCGCCTTCCGAACCCGACGATCGAGGTCGAGTTCTGGGGGCCTTCCGGAAAGGGCGACGACGAGGCGCGCACCGAGGCCTCGATCGAATGGGACGTGACGACCGCGCTCCTGACGGGCCGGCGGACCGCCGCCGCGAGCGCCGCCCTCGGGGCCGCGCGGCTGCGTGCCGAGGCCGCGACCGTCGCCCGGGCGTTCGAAGTGGAGAGTGCGTTCCACTCCGTCCGCGGGGCGAAGAGGAAGCTCGCGATTGCGCGGACCCGCGCGGAGCTGGCCGCGGTCGTCGCGGACACCGCGCGGGCGCTCGTCGACGCCGGGAACGCCGCCGCGCTTTCCGCGCTCCGGGAAGACGCCTCCCGAGAGAGAGCGGCGCTCGCACTGTCGGAGGCGGAGCTCGTGGCCGTCGATGCCGAGGAACGCCTCTCGATCCTCCTCGGCGCCGGCAGCGTCGAGGGCGTCCGCGAGGCCGTCGCCGCGATCGGAGACGAAGCTCCTCCCCTGCCCGCCGCGCTTCCCGCGACCTCCACTCTCGAGGATGCCGCTCTCGCGTCGAACCTCGAGCTGCGCGAGTTGGACGCCCGTCTCCGCGCCGTCGCCGCCCGGATCCGGCTCGCGAAGGCGGAAGGCCGCTGGCCCGACGTGAGCCTGCGCGTCCGCACGGAACGCGAGGAAGGCTCATGGCGGATCGGCGGGGGCGTGTCGATCCGTCTTCCGCTCGTCGATCGCGGCCAGGGTCGCCTCGCCTCCCTCCTCGCCGAGCGCCGCTCCCTCGAGGAGCGCCGGAGGGCGACCGAAGCGGCGGTGGGCTCCGCGGCCCGGAGGGCGGCGAGCCGGCTCTCCCTCGCCCACGCCCGCGCCGCGCGCTACGGCGCCTCCATCCTCCCCCGGCAGGAACGGATCACGGCGGAGACGCTCCTCCACGCCAACGCGATGCAGGTCGGGATCCCCGCCCTCCTCGCCGCCCGGGACGCCGAGCTCGCCGCCGCGTCGGCGGCCGCCGACGCCGACCGCGACTACGCCGTCGCCCTCGCCGCGACAGTCGCGCTTCGAAGCGGGCTGCGCGTCGACGCGCCCGCGAGTCCCTCGCTCTCCGGCAACGAACCCGCTTCGCCCGAAGGAGGTCACTGATGGACCGTCGCTCGCTCCTCCGCTTCGCCGGCCTCGCCGCCCTCGGCAGCGCCCTGCCTCTCTCCGCGAAGGAGCCGAACACGGCCTCCCGTCCGCTCGGTGCGCCGCGCCGCACGACCCGTTCCGCGCGCTCCGGCGTCGGCTCCGTCGTCACACCGAACGGCTCCACGCTGCCGCTGCGCCGCTCCGGCCGCGTCCTCGTGGGCCACCTCGTGGCCCAGGTCGTCGACCACGAGTTCGCCCCCGGCCTGAAGGCCCTCGTCTGGGGCTACAACGGCGGCACGCCGGGCCCGACGATCGAGGCGACCGAGGGGGACCGCCTCCGGATCTACGTCACGAACCGGCTCCCCGAGCCGACGACGGTCCACTGGCACGGGCTCGTCCTGCCGAACGGGATGGACGGCGTCTCGGGCCTCAACCAGGCGCCGATTCCGGTCGGCGAGACGTGGGCCTACGAGTTCGACCTCCACCGCCCCGGGACCTTCATGTACCACTCGCACTACGACGAGATGACGCAGGTCGCCCTCGGCCTCGTCGGAATGATCGTCGTCCACCCGCGCGTCCCGACGGGCCCGCCGGTCGACCGGGACTTCGTCCTGATGACGCACGAGTGGAGCCTCCCGGTCGGCGCCCGCCGCCCCGACCCGGGCGCCATGAGCGACTTCAACCTCCTGACGTTCAACGGGAAGGCGTACCCCGGGACGGCCCCGCTCGTCGTCGGGACCGGGGAGCGGGTCCGCATCCGGATCGGGAACCTCTCGCCGATGGACCACCACCCGATCCACCTCCACGGCCTCTCCTTCGAGGTGACGGGGACCGACGGCGGCGACGTGCCCCCGTCCGCACGCTGGCCCGAGACGACGGTCCTCGTCCCCACCGGCTCGGCGCGGGTCATCGAGCTGGTTCCGACCGAGCCGGGCGACTGGGCCGTCCACTGCCACATGACGCACCACGTCATGACGCAGATGGGGCACGGCCTCCCGAACGTCGTCGGCGCCGACCTCGCGTCCGTCGACGAGCGCCTCTCGCGTCTCGTCCCGGGGGCGATGGTCATGGGCACGACCGGGATGGGAGGGATGGGCGAGATGGCGATGCCGATTCCCCCGAACAGCCTCCCGATGAAGGGGGCTCACGGCCCGTTTGGTTACGTCGACATGGGCGGGATGTTCACCGTCCTGAAGGTGCGCGACGACCCGGGGTCTGCCGACTCCGAGGGCTGGTTCCGTCATCCCGAGGGGACCGTGGCCGGACCTGCCGACCCGGCCCGGCTCGCTGCGGACGGGATCGAGCCGTAAGGCGTGACCTGGCGGCGGAGCGAGGCGGGCCGGACTGTAAGGTCCCGGCCTGCCTCACGTCTCCTCCTGTGAAACCGACAGGAGGCGAGCATGAGAGCCCACGCAACCGCCCACACCCACCCGAGCCCGTCCGACACACCCGCCCCGGCCGCCCCCGCCCCCGCAGCCGGCGGCGCGGTCCGGTGGATCTGCCCGATGGACCCCGAGGTCGTCTCCGACGGCCCGGGCGACTGCCCGGTCTGCGGCATGGCGCTCGAGCCCGAGATGCCGACCTCGGACGTCGAGTCGCCCGAGCTCGCCGACATGACGCGGAGGCTGAAGGTCGCGACCGCGCTCGGCCTGCCGGTCCTCGTCCTCGCGATGTCGGACATGGTCCCGGGCCAGCCGCTCCAGCACGCCGTCTCGCCCTGGCTCCTCACGCTCGTCCAGGCCCTCCTCGCGACGCCGGTCGTCGCCTGGGCCGGGGCGCCCTTCTTCCGGCGCGCGTGGGCCTCACTCGTCAACCGCAGCCCGAACATGTTCACGCTCATCGGCCTCGGCGTCGCGGCCGCGTGGCTCTACAGCGCCGTGGCGCTCGTCGTCGCCGCGCTCCGGCCCGATCTCGTTCCCGACGTCTACAGGGGGCACGGCGGCGCGCCCCTCGTCTACTTCGAGGCGGCGGCCGTCATCACGGCGCTCGCCCTCCTCGGCCAGGTCCTCGAGCTCAAGGCCCGGAGCCGGACGAGCTCGGCCATCCGCGCCCTCCTCGACCTCTCGCCGAAGACGGCGCGGAGGATCGAGGCCGAGGGCCGCGAGGTGGACGTCCCCGTCGAGCACGTCGCGGCAGGCGACCGCCTCCGCGTGCGGCCCGGCGAGCGCGTCCCGGTGGACGGGACGATCGAGGACGGGACCTCCTGGATCGACGAATCGATGATCACGGGCGAGCCGATCCCGGTGGAGAAGACCCCGGGGAGCGCCGTCACCGGCGGGACTGTGAACGGGGCCGGCGGCTTCGTCATGGCCGCCGAGCGGGTCGGCGAGGGGACGACGCTCGCGCGGATCGTCCGGCTCGTCGCCGAGGCCCAGAGGAGCCGCGCCGCGATCCAGCAGCTCGCCGACCGCGTCTCGGCCTGGTTCGTCCCGGCGGTCGTGGCTGCGTCGTTCGTGACCTTCGCGCTCTGGATGGTCCTCGGACCCGAGCCGCGATTCGTCCACGCCCTCGCCTCGGCGATCGCGGTCGTCATCATCGCCTGCCCGTGCGCCCTCGGCCTCGCGACGCCCCTCTCCATCATGGTTGCCACCGGGCGCGGCGCCCTCTCCGGCGTTCTCGTGAAGAACGCCGACGCCCTCGAGCGCCTCGCTGCCGTGGACGTCCTCGTCATCGACAAGACCGGCACGCTCACCGAGGGGCGGCCCGCCGTCGCGGCTCTCGAAGCCGTCGCGCCGTTCACGAAGGACGAGGTCGTGCGGCTCGCCGCCGCCCTCGAGCGCGCGAGCGAACACCCTCTCGGCGCGGCCATCGTGGCCGCCGCGGGCGCGGGCCCGCTTCCCCTCGTCTCGGAATTCCGGTCCGTCACGGGCCGCGGCGTCGCGGGCCGCGTCTCGGGGCACGACGTCCTCGTCGGGAGCCTCCGGTTCCTCGAGGAGGCGGGCGTCGAGACGTCGGCTCTCGTCGCACTCGCGACGGCCCACCAGGAAGAGGGACGCACCGCCGTCACCGTCGCGATCGACGGCCGCCCCGCGGGCCTCGTCGCCGTCGCCGACCCAATCAAGGCTTCGGCCGCGGCCGCCCTCGCGGCCCTCCGCGCCGACGGCATCGAGATCGTCCTCCTGACGGGAGACGCCCGCCGGTCGGCCGCCGCCGTCGCGAAGACGCTCGGCATCAGCCGGTACGAGGCCGAGGTCCTCCCCGAGGAGAAGGGGGCCGTCGTCGAGCGGCTCCGCGCCGAAGGGCGCGTCGTCGCGATGGCCGGAGACGGCGTGAACGACGCCCCCGCCCTCGCCCGCGCCGACGTCGGCATCGCGATGGGCACCGGGACCGACGTCGCCATCGAGAGCGCCGCCGTCACCCTCCTCAACGGCGACCTCGCGGGCCTCGTCCGCGCGCGGCGCCTCGGTCGCGCCACGATGCGGAACATCCGCCAGAACCTCGCGTGGGCGTTCGGCTACAACCTCCTCGGCGTTCCTCTCGCGGCCGGCCTCCTCTACCCGTTCTTCGGCGTTCTCCTCTCGCCGATGGTCGCCGGCGCCGCAATGAGCCTCAGCTCGGTCTCCGTCATCGTGAACTCTCTCCGACTCCGCAAGCTCGAGCTCTGAAACGCCTCCGGCGAGACGGGGCCGCGCCTCCCCGTACAATCCGCCGGCCATGAGCGAGCCGGTTGCGGTGGCGCCAGAGGGCGTAAGGCGAGGGACGCTGTCGCGGGTGGCGGCGGTCGTGGCGCTGTCGTTCTCGTCGGGGTTGCCGCTCGGGCTCGTCTGGATCGCGATCCCGGACTGGATGCGCTCGATGGGTGTCGACATCCGCGTCGTCGGGCTCTTCACCCTCGCGCAGGCGCCCTGGTCCTTCAAGTTCCTCTGGTCGCCGCTCATGGACCGTTTCCGGCTGCCGTTCTGGGGCCGGCGGCGGGGATGGATCGCGGTGGCGCAGGTGGCGCTCGCGCTCTCGGGGCTGGGGCTCTCCGGCGTCGGGAGCCGTCCCGAGACGCCGTGGGTCGCGCTCGCCCTGACGCTCGCCGTCGCGCTCTCGGCCGCGACGCAGGACATCGCGATCGACGCCTACGCGGTCGACGTCCTCCGGAAGGAAGAGCACGGCGTCGCGGTCGGCCTGCGCACGGCCGTCTACCGGGCGGCGATGACCCTCTCGGGGGGCCTGGCGATCTGGGCGGCGGCGAGCCTCGGGTGGGGCGCGGTCAATCTCCTCCTCGGCATCGTCTACCTGCCGCTCATCCTCGTCACGTGGCGCTCGCCGGAGCCGGAGGAGCCTCCCGCCGGGCCGAAGACGTTGCGCGACGCGATCTGGCTGCCGTTCCTCGAGTGCCTCTCGCGTCACCGTGCGGTCGAGATCCTCGTCTTCGTCGTCCTCTACAAGCTGGCCGACGCGCTCTCGCAGTCTTTGCTCCGGCCCTTCCTCATCGACATGGGATACGGCGGGTTCGACCGCGGGTTCGTCCTCGGCACCGCGGGCGTCGCGCTGACGATCGCCGGCACGTTCCTCGGCGGCGTCGCGTGCACCCGGATCGGCCTCGGGCACTCGCTCTGGATCTTCGGCTTCTTCCAGATCTTCTCGAACATCGGCTACGTCCTGATCACCTACTGGCCCGGCGGGCGGCCGGTGATGTACGGCGCGATGGCCTTCGAGATGATCACGAGCGGCCTCGGCATGGGGGCGTTCGGCGTCCTCCTCCTGCGCATCACCGAGAAGAGGTTCTCGGCGACCCAGTACGCGCTCTTCTCGTCGCTCTTCGGCCTCCCCCGCATCCTCGGCGGCCCGATCACCGGCCTGATCGTCGACGCCGCCGGCTGGCGGACGTTCTTCTGGTTCACGATCGCCGCCGGCGTGCCGGGGCTGATCCTCCTCCAGCGCTTCGCGCCGATCGGCGTGCGCGAGCCGCGCTTCACGGCCGAGACGGTCGCCGTCCGGCGGCGGATGACCGGGCGGCAGATCGCCCGGCGCGGGGTCGTCGGCGCGCTCGTCTCGGCGGTCGTCGGCGGCGCCTGGATGATCGGGCTCGTCGCGATCAAGGCGTATCGCAAGGACCCGGCCGCCGGCTTCGACCTCGGCGGGGCGGCCGCGGCCTTCTTCCAGCCCACCACGGTCGGAGGGTGGACGCAGCTCGTCGCCATCCTGGTGGTCGGTGTCCTCGGCGGACTCGGCACCGCGGCGCTCCTCACCGCGCGCCACGGGGACCGGGAACCGGACGGCGGGAAAAGCGGCGCGTAGACGCCCGCTCAGAGCCCCGAGCGGACCCGCGCCTCGTAGAAGAGCACCCGGCCCGCCGCCTCCGCGGCGAAGGCGAGGACGAGGGCCGAGACGACGGGCCACGCCGCGTCCGGGGCGATCCGGGTCGCGAGGCCGGCGCCGACGGCGAACGCCGTCAGGGTGATCCGCGCCGCGACGAGCCCGCGCTGCTCGCGGCCCGTCCGCGCGAAAGCCTCGCGCTCGGCTCCGCTCCTTCCCGCGAGCCGCCGGAGCCAGAGGAGCCCGGAGACGAGGGCGACGACGAGGACGACGAGCCCCGTGGCGAGGAGCGGGATCGGCCCCGGGCAGGGTCCGTCGAGGCGGGCCCGCGGAGCGCGAGCCCCGCCGCGACGGCGAGGGCACCGAGCGCGACGGCCGTCGCGAAGAAGGCGACCGGCGTCGCGCGCTGATCCCAGGAGGGGACCGTCCGGAGACGGTAGGCCCGCACCATCGTCACGACGAGGCCGAATCCCGCGACCGCGGCGAAGCCGTGCGCGAAGCCGGCGGCGGAGCCCGCCGGGCCGGGCCGGAACCGGAGGAGGACCGTCGCGGCGAGGGCGGCGGTGAAGAGCGCCGCGAGGAGGATCTCGCGGCTCAGCCACGAGGAGCCCAGGTTCCCGAGAGCGCGGACCGCGTTGCGGGGGCTCCCGAGGTGGAGGAACGACGCCGCAAGACCGAGTAGGGCGGCGACGAGCGCGAACGAGAGGACCGGCAGCGCGGCCGCCTCCACGGAAGCGCCCGCGCCCGCGCGGACCGCGCGCCATTCGAACGCGAGGAGGAACGCGCACGCCCCGGCCGCCGCCTGCGTCAGGAGCGTGAAGGCGACGAGCGAGCCTTCCCTCACGGCTCCACCTCCTCGACGTTCGCGATCTCGCCGTCCGCCTCCGAACGCGGCGCGGCCGGGTGCGGCGTCAGGCGCAGCGCCGGCTCCGTCAGCCGCGGGTCGGGGAGCGGGAAGCCGGCGGCCTCCCCGTACCTTCCCACCATCTCTTCGCGCGGCCCGAAGTCGAGGGCCCGCATCGGGCAGGCGGCGACGCACGACGGCGCGAGCCCCTCCTCGAGGCGGTCGGCGCAGAGGTCGCACTTCGTCATGACGCCCCGCGCCGCGTCGAACCGCGGGGCGCCGTACGGGCAGGCCCACTCGCAGTAGCGGCACCCCATGCACTTGTCGGAGTCGAGGAGGACGACACCGTCCTCGCGCCGGCGGATGGCCCCCGTCGGGCAGACCTCCGCGCAGACGGGCCGCTCGCAGTGGTTGCAGGAGAGGGAGAGGTTCCAGGCGAAGACGTCGTGCGTCCACGCGGCTCCCGCTCGCATCCACCCGCCCCCCGAGACCTCGTAAACCCGCCGCCAGAGAATGCCGGCAGGGAGGTCGTTGTGGTCCTTGCAGGCGGCCTGGCAGGCCTTGCAGCCGGTGCAGGACGAGGCGTCGAAGTGGACGACGAAGGGGCCGTTCACCGGGACCCCTCCCGGCGCCGGAACGCCGCGGCCGCGGGGCGGGGCCGCTTCGCCCGGGCCGGCGTCTCGTTTCCCGTCTCCGCCCGCTCCACCTCTGCCATCGCCGTGTGCTGCGCGGTGCCGAAGGCGAGCGGCGTCCAGCGCTCGCTCGTCAGGACGTTCACGTTGCCGCGGCGGTCCTCGCCCCGCTCGTCGGGCGTCCACCACGCCCCCTGCGGGATGTCGATCACGCCCGGCAGGATCCGCGGCGTGACGCGGCAACGGAGGACCACGGCGCCACGGGCGTTGAAGACGCGGACCTCGTCGCCGTCGGCGACACCGCGCGCCTCGGCGTCGAGCGGGTTGAGGAAGACGCGCTGCGGGAAGGCCTCCTCCAGCCAGTCGTTGTTGTCGTGCGTGGAGTGGACGCGGTGGAGCGTGTGGTGCCCGATGACCTGCAGCGGGTACGCCGCCGCCTCGGGGCCGAACGGGCTCTCCCACTCCTCGACGTACTTCGGGACGGCCGGGATCTCGTCGGGCCTCCCCTTCTCGAGGAGCGCCTTCGAGAAGATCTCGATCTTCCCCGAGGGGGTGTCGAGCGGGTGTCCTTCCGGGTCGCGCCGGAAGTCCTCGAACGCCACCGCGGGGCGCGTCACCGGATTCGCCCAGACGCCGACGTTCTTCTCGAGGAGGTCGTCGAGCGGCGGCAGGTCGGGAAAGCGCGTCTCCCTGTAGCGGTCGAGGACCCACTCCACCCAGCCCCGCTCGTCGCGCCCTTCCGTGAAGGCCTCCTCGACGCCGAGGCGCCTGGCGAGGTCGGCGCAGATCCGGTAGTCGCTCCGGCACTCGCCGGGCGGCTCGACGACCTTCGGCATGAGGATGACCTCGTCGCCGTACTTCCAGCCGTCCTCGACGCCCCACGTCTCGAACTGCGTGCAGGCGGGGAGGACGACGTCGGCGAAGCGCGCCGTCGGCGTCAGGAAATTGTCCTGGACGACGAGGAACTCCACCTTCGACGCGTCGGCGAGGATCCGCGCCGTGCGGTTGACGTTCGCGTGCTGGTTGACGAGCGCGTTCGTGGCGACCGCGTAGATCAGCTTCACGTCGGTCCCGAGGCGGCGCGACGGAGAAGTTGCCTCCTCCTCACTGCTGGGGGGTCCGGGGGGTCGCGAATAGCACCCCCCGGCGCGCGCCGCGGCGTCGCGCCCCCGCGCGACGGTCCCCGAGAAGACGACGCCGTCCTCTTCCCCCATCTCGCGGCCCCTCAGGACCGCCTCGGTCCAGAGGAAGCACGGGATCGCCGCGCCGAACGGGTTCTCGCCGGTCGGGAAGACGGTCCAGAAGGGGCCGCCGTCGGGCGCCTGGTTCCCGAGGCCCGAGGCCCAGCCGCCCGGGATCCCGACGTTCCCCGCGAGCGCCGCGAGGACGCAGCCGGCCCGGACGACCTGCTCGCCGTACGCCCGCCGCTGCATCCCGTAGCCCTGGTAGAGGACGCCCGGGACCGTCGTCGCGTACTCCCGCGCGAGGCGGGCGATCGTCGCGCGCGGCACGGTCGTGATCGGCTCGGCCCACTCGGGCGTCTTCGGGACGCCGTCCCTCGCGCCGAGGAGGTAGTCGCGGTAGCTCTCCTCCCCCTCGCACCCCGGCGGCATCTGCGAGGCGTCGAAGCCGACGCAGTGGGTCCTGACGAACTCCGCGTCGTAGAGCCCCTCGGTCACCATGACGTACGCCATCGCGGTCATGAGCGCCGCGTCGGTGCCGGGGCGGATCGGGACCCACTCGTCGGCGAGCGAGGCGGCCGAGAGGCTGTGCCGCGGGTCGATGCAGACGACGCGGGCGCCCCGCTCCCGCGCGAGCTTCAGGAAGAAGTCGCTGTTCGTCCCGTCGCGCATTTCCGCCGGGTTCCAGCCCCACATCAGGATCAGCTTCGCGTTCAGCCAGTCCTGCCGCTGGTTGCCGGTCGTGAGGGTGCCGTAGACGGTCGGCGTCGCGACGTTGATCGCGGCCCAGGAATAGCTGTTCCATATTCCGAGGCAGCCGCCGGCGACGTTCATCAGCCGCCGCGCCACGTGCGAGCCGTTCGTCTGGTTGTACGAGCCGGTGCCGTACGGGACGAAGAGGGCGCCGGGGCCGTGCGTCTCCCGCACCCGCCGCATCTGCGTGGCGACGAGGTCGAGCGCCTCGTCCCAGGAAATGCGCGCGAATCTCCCCTCCCCGCGTTTCCCGACCCGCTTCAGCGGGTGGAGGAGCCGGTCGGGGTGGTACTGGCGGCGCAGGTAGGCCCTCCCGCGGGCACAGGCCCGCAGCTGCGGGGCTTCGAGGACGTCGGGACGGTCGTCCGCCTCGAGGCGGACGATCCGCCCGCCTGACACCGTCGCGAGGAGGACGCAGCGTCCGCCGCAGTTGTGGGCCGGGCAGCCGACCCGGACCATCGACTCCCCACGACTCGCCCCGTTTCGCCCTTCGCGGCCCGTCCGGGCCGGACCCCAGGTCATAGGCGCCGACCTCCGACCGGCCATGGTACTTCGGACGGGCCTGGCCCTCGCGCGCTCAGCCCAGCCGGACCGTCCCGAGAAGCCCCACAGGGTCGAGCCGCTGCTTGAGCAGGCGGCAGACCTCCTTCACGAGCTCCGGCGTGTAGAGGTCGTAGAAGGCCTGGTTGTGCGGGCCGACCCCGTGCTCGGCGCTGTAGCTGCCGCGGAAGCGGGTGACGGCGAGGTCGTAGAGCCGCGGCTGCAGCTCCGCTTTCAGCTCGGAGGTCGGCCGCGGCGCGTCCTCGGAACTCCAGACGAGGTTCACGTGGACGCCGCCGTCCCCCCAGTGGCCGTAGTCGCAGAAGCGGACGAAGGGCCAGCCGGCGGCCACCGTCTCGCGCGCGGCGTCGACGAAGGCGGCCATCGAGGAGCGCGGGACGGAGATGTCGAAGGCGAGGACCTCGCCCTCCTGGCGGAGGCTCTCGGAGACGTGGTGGCGGATCTCCCAGAGCTCCGACGGCTTCCCCGGGAAGACGTCCGTCATCTCGCCGCCGTCCGCGGCCTCGAGCTGCTCGGAGAGGGCCGACTCGAGGAGGTCGTCGAGCGCGAGGCGCGACGGGTCGAGCGTCGAGGAGAGCTCCACGAGAACCGTGTAGGCCGGGGGCCGTCCGCCGAACGGGTCGCGCAGGCGCGGCTGGTGGCGGAAGACCGGGGCGAGCGCGGCGGCGCCGATCGCCTCGAAGGCGGTGAGCACCTCGCCGAGCTGCGCCTCGAGGCGCGCAAGGAGGCCGAGGACGGCGGCCCCCGAGGAGAGCCCGACGAGCGCCGTCACCCTCTGGACGGGGCGCGGGACGACGCGCATCACCACCTTCGTCACGACGCCGAAGACCCCCGAGGTGCCGACGAAGAGCTGGCGCGCGTCGAATCCCGTGTTGTTCTTGCGGAGCGGCCGCATCAGGTCGAGGACCGTGCCGTCGGCGAGGACCGCTTCGAGACCGAGGAGGTTCTGGCGGACGTCGCCGTAGCGGAGGAGTCGGGTGCCGCCCGTGTTCGTCGCGACCATGCCGCCGATCGAGGGGTCGGCCCCGAGGTCGATCGGGAAGAGGAGGCCGTGCCCGGCGAGGGCGGCGTCGAGACTGCTGAGGAGGACGCCGCCGTCCGCAGTCACCGTCCGATCCACGGGGTCGACCTCGATCGTCCGGCTGAGCCTTTCGAGGCTCAGGACGAGCATCTCGCCGCTCCCGTCCGGCGTGGACGCCCCGACGAGGCCCGTGTTGCCTCCCTGGGGCACGACGCGAAGGCCGGCCACGGAGGCGTGGCGGAGGAGGCGCGAAACCTCCTCCGTGCTCGACGGCCGCACCGCCGCCAGCGCCTTCCCCCGGCCGTAGCGCCAGCCCTTCTCGTAACGCTCGAGCTCGTGCGGCTCGACGACCACGGCGCTCTCGCCGAGGAGGGCACGGAGAGAGGCGAGGACCTCTTCGCGCTGCACGGTCACGCGAGGACCGGCGCGGTCATCTGGAAGATCGCCTGCGCGTTGCTCGTGTCGAACCCGAGGTCGAGCCGGCCGTCGGCGTGGCGGTGCCTCGTGATGAACTCGAAGAAGGAGCCGGGCACCGGCCGGAGGACGAGCGCGCCCTCCGGCCCCACGAACGGCCGCTCGACGGGGGCGGCGCGGTAGGCCGTCTGGAGGACGCGTCCGCTCGCCGAGACCTCGACGCGGTCCTTCATCGGGCGCCCGAGGGCGAGCTCCTCGGCGGAGAGGGCCGCCACGTCGGCGACACGGTCCGTGGCGTGGTTGAAGGCGTTCCCCTCGGTGGCGATCCAGGCGGCCTCGGCGCTCTCCTCGAGGAGCCGTTCGTAGTCGGCGAGGGCCGGGACGCGGTGCGCGCGGTCGAAGGCGCCGGCGAGGTCGGGGAGGATCCGCCGTGCGGTCTCGGCGGGGAGCTCTCCCGCCGCCGAGAGCTCCTCGAGCCCGGCCAGCGTCGCGGCGGGCAGCGGGTCGCGCGAGGCGCCGAACACCCGCTCGGCGCTCTTTGCGAAGCGGGGCGAGAAACGGTCGACGTGGAGCTCGCTCACGAAGAACTGGGCGATCGATTCCGGGAAGTCGCGGTGGCGCCAGGCCCGGCCGGTCATCCCGAGCCGGTCGAGCGGGTAGACCTCGCCGACCTCGTAGCCGAGGGGAGCGAGGACGCGGGTCAGCGCGCGCTCGCCTGCCGGCAGCGCCCCGGTCTCGCCGAGGACGGTCCGGACGGCCCCGTGGTCGTGGACGACCTTCTCCCCGCGACGGACGCGGTCGAGGACGTAGAGCGCGCCCGCGGGGACCCGCCGGAGGAGGTCGTCGAAGAGGAGGAGGTTCAGCGCCTGCGCGAGCTCGGCGCGAGAGACCGTTTCGGAGGGCGCCCGGAGGAGCGCCGCGTCGATCTCGACCGCCGCCACGAGCGCCTCGGTGCGCGCCCGCCCCAGGATCCCCTCGACCAGCCCGATCACCCGCGACTCCGCCGGCCTCGTCGTCTCCATCGCGTCCTTCCTCCTGGCGGGGCCGCGCCGGGCCCCGCACGGATTATTGCAGCGCAGCAGGCCAGGCGTCCCGGGCCGCGGCGGCAGCCCGGGTCAGCCTTTCGCCCCGTCCACCAGGAGCCTCCGCCGCATCCGGTCGGCGAGGCCGGAGAGGGTCAGGTAGAGGCACGGGACGACGAAGAGGGTCAGGAGCGTCGAGAGCGTCAGGCCGCCGATCACGGCGACCGCCATCGGGTTCATCAGCTCGCCGCCCTCGGCGTGGTTCAGGGCGAGCGGGAGCATGCCGACGACCGTCGTGAGGACGGTCATGACGATCGGTCTCACGCGGAGCGGCGCGGCGGCGAGGACGGCCTCCATTCGCGGCGTGCCGCCGGCCCGGCGGATCTCGAAGTACTCGACGAGGAGGATGCCGTTGTTGACGACGATCCCCGCGAGGAGGATGACGCCGAGCATGACCGGCGCCGACATCGGCAGCCCGGTCAGCGTCAGCGCGAGGACGACGCCGACGAGGGCGAGCGGGATCGCCGCCATGATGACGAGCGGGTTGACGAGCGACTCGTACTGGATGGCCATCACCGCGAAGACGAGGAAGACCGCGAGGAGGACGACGGTGACGAGGACCCGGCGGTTCTCGTCGACCGCCTCCTGCTGGCCGCCGAAGCGGACCGTGTAGCCCTCCGGCAGGACCATGTCGGCGAGGGCCTTCCGTGCCTCCTCCGTCGCCTCGCTGATCGACCAGACCTGTGGGAGGACCGAGGCCCCGACGGTGACGAGCCGGTTCTGGTTCTCGCGCTGGATCGTCTGCGGCGCCGAGCTCTCGCGCACCTCGGCCACGTCGCGCAGGCGCAGGGCGGCGCCGCTCCGCGGGAAGAGGGGGAGAGAGGCCATCTCGGCCGCGTCCCTCACCTTGGCCGGGTCGAACCGGACCCTCACGTCGAACTCCCGGTCCCCTTCCGTCAGGCGCGTGGCGACCGAGCCGCCGACGGCCGTCCGGACCGTCCGCCCGACCTCGCCGACGTCGAGGCCGAGGTCGGCGGCGCGCCGCCGGTCGACGACGACGCGCAGCTCGGGGGCCGTCTCCTTGAGGCTCGTCTCGACGTTCGAGAGCCCCGCGAGCTTCCCGAGCCGCGCCTCGACCTCCTCGCCGAGCCGCTGGAGCGTCGGGAGGTCGTCGCCGAAGACCTTCACCTCGAGGTCTTCGGTACCGGTGGAGGTGCGCAGGCCGCGGATGCGCGGCGGCTGGACCCTGACGCGGGCGTCGGCGAGCTCGGGCAGGGCGGAGAGCTCGGCCTGGGCGCGCTGCAGCCACGCGGAGGCCGTCATGCCGCGGCTCCGCCGCGGCATGACCTCGACCTCCATGCTCGCGAAGCGGGGCCGGACCCACATGCCGCGCCCCCAGATGCCGCCGCCGGCCGCCGCGAAGACGTGCCGGACGGCGGGGAGCTCGCGGACGACCTTCTCGGCCGCCAGGGTCGCCCGGTTCGTCACGTCGACGGGCGTGCCGACCGGCAGCTCGATCGAGACGCGGAAGCGCCCGTCGTCCACCTGCGGGAGGAACTCGTTCCCGAGGCGGCTGGCGAAAACGGCGCTGCCGACGAACGCGAGGACGGCGGCGACGAGGACGACCGTCCGGTGCCGGAGGACACCGGGGAGGACGGCGCCGTAGGCCCGGGTCACGGCGTCCATCGCCGCGGGGACCGCCCGGAGGAGCCGCACGCGCTCGAGCCCCGAGGAGGCCTTCAGCTTGAAGAGCTGGGCCGCGAGCATCGGCACGAGGGTCAGGGCGACGACGAGCGAGACGACGATCGCGAAGGAGATCGTCAGGAGGAGCTCGCGGAAGAGGAGCGCCGCCAGGCCCGTGATCAGGAGGAACGGCGCGACGGAGGCGAGGTTCGTGATCGTCGAGGCGACGACCGCCGAGGCGACTTCGCCGGCGCCGACGTGCGCCGCCTCGACCGGGTCGGGGTGCTCCCGCTGGTGCCGGTCGATGTTCTCGAGCATGACGATGGCGTTGTCGACGAGCATCCCGATGCCGAGCGCGAGCCCGCCGAGCGACATGATGTTGAGCGTCAGGCCGGAGGAGCCCATCAGGGCCACGCAGCCGAGGATCGAGATCGGGATCGCCGTCCCGATGATGAGCGTCCGCCGCACGGACCGCAGGAAGAGGAAGACGACGAGCATCGCCAGGCCCCCGCCCAGCGCCGCCGCCTGCCCGACGCCGCTCACCGAGGCGCGGACGAAGAAGGCCTGGTCCTGAGTGACCTGCGTGATCACGTCGGGCGGGAAGAAGCCGTCGCGCTTCAGGCGCTCGAGCACCCGGTTGCAGCCGTCGACGACCTGCACCGTGTTGGCGTCGGGCTGCTTGGAGATGGCGACCTGGACGGCCGGCTTGCCGTCGAGGCGGGCGAAGACCCGGTCGTCGAGGTGGGTGTCGCGCACGTCCGCCACGTCGGAGAGGGCGACGTCGCCTCCGCCCGGCAGCGGCAGGCGGACCGCTGCGATGTCGGCCGGGGAGGTGAACTTCCCCTTCGTCTTCGACACGACGTCCCGGCTCGTCGACTGGAGGCGCCCCGCCGCGATGTCCTGGTTCTCCTCGCGGACACGCGTCAGGACCTCGGAGACGGTCAGCCGGTAGGAGCGGAGGCGCTCGGGGTCGAGCCGGACCTGGATCTCCCGGTCGAGGCCCCCCGCCACGTCGACCGAGGCGACCCCCTCGACGGTGAGGAGCTGGCGGGCGAGCTGGTCCTCGCACCAGCGCTTGAGCCACCCCTCGTCCCGGGTCGGCGAGGAGACGGCGAAGTTCAGGACGGGAATCTGCGAGGGGTCGCGCTTGCCGATCGTCGGCGGGTCGGCCTCCTCGGGGAGCGCCGAGCGGGCCTGGTCGAGCTTCGTCGAGGCGTCGCGCAGGGCGATGTCGACGTCGGTCCCGTAGGAAAAGTGGATGTCGACGTCCGTCTCCCCCTCGGACGACTCGGAGGTGATCAGGATCGCGTTCTCGGTCGTCGCGAGCCTGCGCTCGAGGAGCTTCGTGACCGTCTGCTCCATCACCTCGGGGTCGACGCCCGGGTTGCGGACGCCGGCCCCGATCTGCGGGTAGACGATCCGCGGCAGGAGGTCGACCGCGAGCCGGCCCACCATCGACACGCCGACGATGCAGATCGCGAGCGCGATGATCGTCGTGCCGACCGGGCGGGTGATCGACCAGTGGACGAGGCCCCGGCGCTCCCCGTTCCCGCTCACGACCCGCTCCCGCCGGCTGCGCGCTGGACCGGGCCGCCGTCGCGCAGGCGGACGAGCCCTTCCACGACGACCTCGTCGCCGGCCGCGAGGCCCTTGCGGATCACGACCCGCCCGTCCACCCGCTCGCCCGGCTCGACGGGACGGACCCGCGCCGTGTCGCCGTCGAGGACCCAGACGAAGTGGGGCACCTCCGACCCGCGCTGCAGCGCGGCCTCGGGGACGAGGAGGACGCCCTTCCGGTTCTCGAGGACCATCCCGGCCCGCGCGAGGAAGCCCGGCCGGACCGCGGCCGGGGGATCTGCGAGCGTGAGCTCGACCGTCACCTGCCGCGTCGTTCCCTCCGCGGCCGGGAAGATCCGCGCGATCCGGGCGGCCATCGAGACGTCCGGGAGGGCGTCGACCCGCACCGTCGCCGTGTCACCGGGACGGAGGTGGACGACCTCCAGCTCGGAGACGGGGACCCTCAGCATCAGGCCCGGACCGGCCGCCAGCTCGACGAGCGGCGTGCGGGGCGAGGCGAGGTTCCCCACCTCCACGTGCCGCGCGAGGACGACGCCGGCGACGGGGGCCGTGATCCGCGTGAAGGAGGCCCGGGTCCGGAGGAGATCGGCTCGCGCCTCCGCCATCGCCTCGGACGCCCGGATCGTGTCCGCTTCCGACGTCGAGATGAGGCCCTCTCCCTCGAGGGCCTTCGCGCGGCGCGCCTGGGCCTGGGCGTCGAGGAGCCGCGCCTGCGCCTCCGCAAGCTCGGCCCGGATCCGCCGGTCGTCGAGCTGGACGACGAGGTCCCCCGCGGCGACCCGGTCTCCCTCGCGGACGGCCACGGCGGTGACGACACCCTCCTCCTGGGCCGCGACGACCACGCGCGCCGAGGGTTCGAGCGTTCCGACGACGATGGTGGAGAGGACGACGTTCTCCGGGACGAGGCGGATCGTCCGGACCTGGGGCGGACCGGCGGCGGGCGCGGTCGCGCCGGCATCCGGACCACAGCCGGTCTGGAGGGACACGGCAGCAATCAGAGGGAGCAGTAGGGATCGGCGGGTCATCAGGCCTCCACGCCACTCCGTGCTGCACCCCGAAACGGATGCTGCCCGGCCGAAGCGTGAGGCGAGGCTAGCAGGGCGTCCGGAAGGTGTCGAAGCCGCAGTCTCAGCGATCGATCCGGGTGAGACGGAGGATCGGTCCGTCCGCGGCCGTCTCGTCTCGCAGGTCGATCCCGGCGACGACGGCCCAGGTGTTGTCCCCCTCGGGGTCGAGGAGCGTCTGGGTGACGGTCCACTGCCGCGGGCCGGCCGGGCGCAGGTTCGTCCACTGGTGGAGACGCGATTCCGGGCCCGCGACGAGCTCGGCGTGCTCCTCGAAGAACGGTGTCAGCACGGCCTCGAAGCGCTCGGGCGTCCAGGCCGTCTCCGCGGCTCCTTCCGTCCCCTCCAGCGGCTGCCAGACCCGCTCGGCGGCGTCCTCCCAGTCCCTGCGCGCGAGAGCGCGGACGAGCAGGTGCATCTCGGAACGGACACGCGCCGCGAAGACGCGCGGGTCGGAGAGGAGCTCGCGGAGCCAGGCGGCCTGCCTCGGCTTCTCCGGCTCGGCCTTCGCCTCGAGCAGCTCCTCGGGGTGCCGGAGGCTCTCCCACTCCTCGAGGAGGCTCGCGTCGGTCTCTCCGACGAGAGCGCGGAAGAACCCGAGGACGTCCCAGAGCGCGTCGGTCTTCGCCGGCTCGGGCACCGTCTGATCGAGCGTCCTGTAGAGCTGCGAGAGGTAGCGCAGGAGTACACCTTCGCTCCGCTCGAGGCCGTAGCTCTTCACGTAGTCGGAAAAGCCCGCGAAGGTCTCGAACATCTCCCGCCCGATCGACTTCGGCTTCGGATCGGTCCCCCCGGCCCAGGGATGCGCCTCGCGGAATGCCTCGAAGGCGCCGAAGAGGAAGTCGGCGAGCGGCTGCGGGTACGTCACCTCTTCCAGCTTCGCCATCCGCTCCTCGTACGGAACGCCCTCGGCCTTCAGCTCCTCGACGAGCTTCCCCTTCGCCCGGTCCGTCTGCTTTCGAAGAATGATGTCGGGGTTCTCGAGGATCGACTCGACGACGGTGACGACGTCGACGGCGTAGGTCGGCGAGGCGGGGTCGAGCCGCTCGAGCGCCGTGACGGCGTAGATCGAGAGCGCCTGGTGGAGGGAGAAGTCCCACTGCAGGTCGTCGGCGACGACGACCCGGCGGAAGCCGGTCTCCTCGACGGACATCCCGACGATCCCGGCCCGGGAGAGCGAGCGCACGAGGAGCGCCGCGTGCTTCAGGAGGCGCGCCTTCGCCGCGTCGTCCTCGTGGCAGCGGGCGACGAGGTCGCGCAGCGCCGAGAAGTTCCTCTCCGGCGGCGGGGCGTCGCGGTTCGTGTCGGCGTCGCGCTGCACGAGGTCGAGGACCATCCCGTGCGTCAGGTGGAAGCGCGACTTCAGCGTCTCCGGCGGCCGGGTGATGAGCCTCTGGAACGTCTCCTCGGTCCAGGAGATCTCTCCCTTCGCCGGCCCGCGGAACGTCTTTCCGACCTTCTTCCCCGAGGCGTCGGACTTCTTCGTCGCCTGCTTCTTCTCGACGATGTGCTCCGGCGCCTGCGCGACGACGCTCCCCTCGGTGTCGAAGCCGCGCCGCCCCGCGCGCCCCGCGATCTGCTTGAACTCGCGGACCGTGAGGAGGCCGACCTTCGTCCCGTCGAACTTGGCGAGCTTGGAGAAGAGGACGGTCCGGATCGGGATGTTCACGCCGACGCCGAGCGTGTCGGTGCCGCAGATGACGTGCAGGAGCCCCTTCTGCGCGAGCTGCTCGACGAGGAGCCGGTAGCGCGGGAGGAGCCCGGCGTGGTGGACGCCGACGCCGAACGAGAGGAACCGACGGAACTCCTTGCCGTAGGGGGTGACGAGGCGCCGCCCCGCCACGACCTCCCGGATCGCCTCCCGCTCCTCCTTGCTTCCGATCTTCACGCTCGTCAGCGCCTGCGCCAGCTCGGCGCACTCGCGCTGCGTGAAGTTCACGACGTAGATCGGGCTCTTCCCCTGCTCGAGGAGCTTCTCGATCGTCTGGTGGAGCGGTGTCTCGGCGTACGCGAAGTCGAGCGGGACGGGACGCTCGTCCGACGTGACGAATGCCACCTCGCGCCCCGTGTCGTGCTTCAGCCGCTCGGCGATCGCCGACGTGTCGCCGAGCGTCGCCGACATGAGGAGGAACTGCGTGTTCGGCAGGACGAGGAGCGGCACCTGCCAGGCGACCCCCCGCTCCTTGTCGGCGTAGTAGTGGAACTCGTCCATGACGACGTAGGGCGCGTCGAGCTCCTCGCCGACCCGGAGCGCCATGTTCGAGAGGACCTCCGCCGTGCAGCAGACGACGCCCCCCTCGGGGTTGATGCTCGCGTCGCCCGTCCGCATCCCGACGTTCTCCGGCCCGAGCTCGCCACAGAGGGCGAAGAACTTCTCGCTCGCGAGGGCCTTGATCGGGCTCGTGTAGAACGAGACGCGCCCCTCGCAGAGCGCCTTGAAGTGGAGCCCGAGCGCGACGAGCGACTTCCCCGAGCCGGTCGGCGTCCCGAGGATGACGTGCTTGCCCGCCATGATCTCCAGGAGCGCCTCTTCCTGCGCCGGGTAGAGCGTGAGCCCGGTGTCGGCCACCCAGTCGAGGAAGAGGCCCAGGATCTCGTCGGCGTCGCTCGTCCCGCCGGGCGGGATCCGGTCCGCGAGGGGGGTGACGATTCGCGTCTCGTTCGGGGGCTGCTCGGCGTTCGCCATGGCGTGCAGCCGGGGAGTTTCCCACTTCCCGGCAGCGACGGGCGAAACGCCTTTCAGGCGGTCAGAGCCCCTCCGGAATGCCCGCTCCCCTGGTCCGGAGCAGGCGGCGCCGCAGCCCCGGGCGGGCGCGACCTCGACGCGGTTTCGCCCTCCCCGCTTGGCGCGGTAGAGCGCCGCGTCCGCCGCGGAGACGAGCTGGTCCGGACCACCGGCCACCTCGGGAAGGGACCTGTCGGGGACGAACGTCGCGACGCCGAAGCTCGCCGTCACGGAAGGAGACGCTCCGTCGGGATGCGGGATCCCCAGCGCCTCGATCTGGGCACGCGCCGTCTCGGCGACGATCGCCGCGTCGGCGGCACTGGTGGCCGGGAGGAGGAGCATGAACTCCTCTCCCCCGTAGCGGGCCGCGAGGTCTCCCGCTCGCCTCGCCAGCGACTGAAGGACCCCCGCGACCTCGACGATGCACCGGTCCCCTGCCGGGTGGCCGAGCGCGTCGTTGTAGCGCTTGAAGAAGTCGATGTCCGCCATGACGAGCGACAGGGGATGGCCGAACCGGACGCCCCGTTTCCACTCCGATTCCAGCGTCTCGTCGAACCTTCGCCGGTTCGCGATCCCGCTCAGGGCGTCGGAGAACGAGAGCTCCGACAACCGCTCGTTCGCGCGGCGCAGCGCCTCCGTCCTCTCGGCGACGAGCCGCTCGAGCTTCGCCTGACGCCCCCGCAGCTGAACGGTGCGGCGCCGGATCGCGACGACGATGAGGGAGACGCCGAGGACCAGGGCGAGCACCCGGAACCATGCGGTCTGGTGCAGGGCTGGCAGCACCTTCACCGACAGGACGTCCCCCACCTCGCCCCACGGTCCATCTCCGATCCGGCTCGCGACCCGGAACCGGTAACTGCCTGGCGGAAGTCCGGTGTAGAAGGCCGACCGCCGCGTCTCCACCTCGACCCAGTCCCGGTCGAATCCGTCGAGCTGCGATCGGAAGCGGATCAGCTCGGGGGGCTGCAGCGTCGTCGCGGCGTATCGGATCTCCACCATCAACCGGCCGGGGCCGATCTCGATCCCATTCCGTGCGTCGCGCGGCGTCCCGTCGACGAGCAGCTCCTCCAGTCGGACCCCCGGGGGAGGAGGAGAAGGCGGGATCCGCTCGGGATCGACGACGACGACGCCGCGGTAGGACGGGAGCCAGATCCGCCCGTCGGGGCCGATCGACCCGGCCGGCTGCTGCCCGCTGGCGAAAGAGGCGCTCCGGAGGCCGTCGGCCAGGCCGAACGCGTGCGGGCGAATGGAGCCGGGGCGCCCCTCGGAGACGGCGATCAGCTCCCGCTTCAGGAGTCGCTGGAAGCCTTTGTTGCCGGTCAGCCAGAGCCCGCCGAGCCGGTCTTCGAGTATGACCTGCGCCCGCCCCTCGGCGAGGCCGTCCTCCGGCCGGATCGCGGTGAGCACCCCGTCCTTCATGCGGTTGAGGCCGCTCCACGCGCTCCCGATCCAGAGATCGCCCTCTTCATCCTCGTGCAGCGCGGAAATCCTGTCGCTCACGAGCCCGTCGCGGGTCTTCAGCACGCGGAACCCCGCGGCGTCGTACCGGACGAGACCGTCCCCCGATGTCCCGAACCAGAGGACGCCGTTGCGGTCTTCCAGGAGACAGACGACGGCGCGCAGCGACACGCCGTCGGGCGTCGCGAGCGGCTCGAACCTGCGACCGTCGCGCGACGTCGCGACCCCGGAGGTCGTCGCGACCCAGATCGTCCCACGCCGATCCTCGAGGATGACCCGAACGTCCAGGCCGGGCAGCCCCTCGGCCTTGCCGAAAGTGTCTATCCGGCTTCCACGAATCCTCGCGAGGCCCGACGTGTACGTGCCGACCCAGAGAGCGCCGGACCGGTCCTCGCACAGCCCCGAGATCTCGTCGCTCGGAAGGCCGTCGGCCTTCCGGAGGACTTCGATCCGCCCCTCGCGCAGGCGGTTGAGCCCGCCCCCGGCGGTTGCGAGCCAGACGCTTCCGTCGCGCCCGTGAAGGACGGAGCGGACGTTGTCGTTCGAGAGGCCCTCGGGGACGCCGAACGCGGGAAAGCCCCGGTCGCGCAGCCGGTTCAGGCCCCCTACCCACGTCCCCACCCACACGAAGCCCTCCACGTCCGGAAGGACCGACCAGACCTTGTCGTTCGAGAGAGGAGGCGACCCGAGACAGGAGAAGGCGTCCTCCCGCAACCGGCAGATCCCGCTCCCCCACGTGCCGACCCAGAGCGAGCCCGCCGCGTCGAGCGCGAGCGCCGTGAGCTGGTCGGTCGGCAGACCGTCCGCTTTTCCGTAGACGCGCCGGGACTCTCCGACGATCCGGACGAGACCGGCACCCGCCGTCGCGGCCCAGACGCCGCCAGCCGGATCGGGGAGGACCGTGATGATCTGGTCGCTCGGAAACCCGGTCCGGGTCGACCACGACGTCACGCGGCCGTCGCGCATCGCGACGAGTCCGGCGCCGCTCGTCCCGATCCAGAGCGTTCCATCCGTATCGACGCAGGTCGATCGCAGCCGGACGGCGGGAAGGCCGTCGCGCTTCGTCAGGAGGGTGGCCTGGCCGTCCTTCCAGCGCACGAGACCGTTCCCCGCGCCGGCCCAGACCGTTCCGTCGGGCGCCTCGGAGAGAGACCAGACGGTTCCCTGCCCCAGCTCGTCCCCGAGGACCTGCCGGAAGACGCCGTCCCTGTACTGAACGACGTTCTCGCTCCGGCCGATCCAGAGGGTCCCGCTGCGGTCCTCCATCAGGGCGAAGGCCGATCCGGTCGCCAGGAGGGGCGTCGTCTTTCCGTCGAAAACCGTGAACCGGGCCCCGTCGAACCGGACGAGGCCGTCGTAGGTCCCGAACCAGAGGTGGCCGTCGCGGGTCCTCAGGATCGACGTGACCGTGTTCTGGGGAAGTCCGTTCTCCGTCTGCCAGACGTCGACCTGGGCCTGGCTCAACGGCCGTTCCGGGCGAATCGCCGCCGAGGGCGCCGGCAGGAAGAGGGGCGACAGGAGCAGCGCGAACCGCAGGAGCCTTCCCATCGGTCGAACCGGGTCCTGTCCGTTCACTCCGTACTCTCGCCCTCGGTCCTGTCGTGGGGCTCGCTCGTCGGCCGCCTCTTCATGCCTCAGACCGCGGAAACGAGCTCAATTCTACGCGCCGAAATTCCAGGCTCGGGACCGTTCCCGACGGCGCGACCGGCGCCGGCCCTCGGCAGATCGGGGCGCGGGGTGGAACAATCCCCCACGATGCGCGAGCTGGAACCCCTCTTCCTCGGCCGTACCTTCGACGACTTCCTCTTCCGGCCCCAGCGGAGCCCGGTGACGAGCCGGCGGGCCCTCGACCTGACGATGCCGCTCGTCGAAGGGCTCGGCATCGGCCTGCCGATCGTCGGCGCGAACATGGACACCGTCGTCGGAGAGGAGATGGCGCGGGCGCTCGCCCTCGAGGGCGCGTTCGGCTTCCTCCACCGGAGCTCGCCGATCGACGTCCAGGCGGCGCGCGTGAAGTACGTCAAGACACGCCACTCCTACGTCATCGAGAGGCCGCTCGTCCTTCCGCGCCGCGCCACGATCGCCGAGGTCCGCCGCCTCATCGAGCGCCACCGCTCGAGCGGCATCCTGATCGAGGAAACCGAAGGCTCCGGGCTCCTCGCGGGCCTCCTCTCCCAGCGCGACCTGCCGCTCGGTCCCGGGAGCGGCGAGCGACTCGTCGAGGAGCTGATGACGCCCGTCGCGCGCCTCGTCACGCGCCCCCCCTCCGTCAGCATGGAGGAGGCCGAGCGGACGATGTGGGAGCGGCGGGTCGAGAAGCTTCCCCTCGTCGACGAGGGGGGGCTCATCCGCGGTCTCGTGACGATGCGTGATCTCCACCTCTTCAAGAGGAAGCCCTACTCGGTGAAGGACGAGCGGGGCCGCCTGCGCGTCGGCGCCGCGATCGGCGCCGCCGGCGACTACCTCGAGCGCGCCGCGGCGCTCGCCGAGGCGGAGGTCGACGTCATCCTCATGGACGTCGCCCACGCCCACTCCGAGATCCTCGCGAAGGCGGTCCCCGCCTTCCGCAGCCGCTTCCCGAACGTCCCGCTCGTCGTCGGCAACGTCGCGACGGGCGAGGGGGCGCGCTTTCTCGCCGACCTCGGCGCCGCCGCGATCAAGGTCGGCGTCGGCCCCGGCCGCGGCTGCCGGACCCGTCTCGAGACGGGCGCAGGGGTCCCGCAGCTCCAGGCGATCCGCGAGGTGTGGCTCGCGACGGAGGGAAAGGTCCCGATCATCGCGGACGGCGGCGTCCGCAACGACAAGGACGTCTTCCTCGCCCTCGCCGCCGGCGCCTCGACCGTGATGCTCGGGTCGCTCCTCTCGGGCACCGACGAGTCTCCCGGCATCGTCGTCGACGACCCGGCGACGCGGCAGAAGATGAAGCTCTACCGCGGCATGACGTCGCCCGAGGCGGTCGTCGACGGCGCGACGGACGAGGGTGTCGCCGACGCCCTCGCGACGCCGGCAGAGGGACAGTCCCTCCGCGTGCCTTACGTCGGGAGCGTCGTCGACGTCCTCGCGCGCATCGCCGGCCACCTCCGCTCGGCCGTCAGCTACGCCGGAGAGTCGACGCTCGAGGCGGCGCACCGCAAGATCGCCGCCGACCCCGGGCGCTACCTCGTCCCGCTCTCGGCCGCGGGGCGGGCCGAGTCGTTCGACCGCTGACGAGACGCGAGGCGGAACGAGCGATGCCGAAGAGTCGTCTCATGGTCCTCGCCCTCCTCGCAGGTCTCGCCGGACCCGCGGGTCTCGCGGCCCCGGCCGCCCCGGCGGCAGGCCCGGCCCGTGCGGCCTTCACCGTCTCCATGCCGAGACCCGAGACGCGCTACCTCCACGTGGAGGCGACGTTCGAGGGGCTCGGCGGGCCGACGGTCGAGCTGAAGCTGCCCGCCTGGTCGCCCGGGTACTACGTTCTCCTCGACTACGCGAAGAACGTCGGATCCTTCTCGGCGCGCGACGCCTCGGGCCGGCCCCTTGCGTGGAAGAAGAGTGCGAAGAACGCCTGGCGCGTGAGCACGGACGGCGCGAGCTCGTTCCACGTCGCGTACGACGTCTACGCCGCGGGCGGCTCCATCGCCGAGAGCGCGCTCGACGAACGTCAGGCCTTCCTCTCCCCGACGGGACTCTTCGTCCACCCCGCGGGGCGGATCGAAACGCCCACGACGCTCACCGTCGAGCGGCCGAAGGAGTGGGCGCGGATCTCGACCGGCCTCGACCCGGTCGAGGGGCGGCCGGGGACCTACTCCGCCCCGGATTTCGACGTCCTCTACGACAGCCCGCTCCTCGTCGGGAACCAGGAGATCCTCTCGTTCGAGGTGGACGGCATCCCGCACACGTTCGAGGGAGCCGGCCTCGGGTCGCTCGACCGCACCCGCTTCGTCGCCGACCTCGAGGCGATGGTGACGGCCACCGTCCGGCTGATCGGCGAGATCCCGTACCGGCGGTACGCCTTCATCTCCATCGGCCCCGGCGGCGGCGGCCTCGAGCACCTGAACTCCCAGCTGATCACCTTCGACGCGGAGAAGATGGCAGACCCAGCCGGGTACGCCCGGACGCTCCGCTTCATCGCCCACGAGTACTTCCACCACTTCAACGTGAAGCGGATCCGCCCCATCGCCCTCGGCCCCTTCGACTACGACCGGGAGAACCTGACGCGGATGCTCTGGTTCTCCGAGGGAGCCACGGTCTACTACGAGGACCTCCTCCTCGCGAGGAACGGCTTCTACACCCCGGAGGAGTACCTCCGCCAGCTCGCATCGGGCCTCTCTTCCTACGAGAGCTCCCCGGGCCGGCGCTTCCAGTCGCCCGCCGAGGCGAGCTTCGACACGTGGTTCGGCTACTTCGACCGGAGCGAGCACCTCCGGAACATCACCGTCTCCCCGTACGACTCGGGGCTCGCCGTCTCGCTTCTCCTCGACCTCGGAATCCGGCACGCGACCTCGAACCGCCGCTCCCTCGACGACGTGATGCGGACGCTCTACCGGACCTTCGCGAAGGAGAAGGGACGCGGCTTCACGGACGCAGAGTTCCGGAGGGTCTGCGAGGAGACCGCCGGGACGCCGCTCCCGGAGATCTTCGACCGGTACGTCGCGACGACCGCGGCGATCGACTGGCCGAGGTACCTCGGGTACGCCGGCCTCGAGCTCGGGCCGGAGGCCGGGTCAGCCGCGGGAGACCTCGGCGCCGACCTCGAGGAGCGGGGCGGGAAGGTCGTCGTCACGCGCGTCGGGATCGGATCACCTGCCTCTCTCGGCGGGCTTTCCGCGAGAGACGAGCTCCTCGCGGTGGACTCCGTCCGCGCAGAGCTGCCCCGGCTCCGCGAGCTCCTCGCCGGAAAGGCGCCCGGCGGCCGGGCCGAGCTCCTCGTCGCCCGAAACGGAACGGTCCGGACGCTCGACGTCACCCTCGGCCCGCCCTCGGGGCGAACGTTCCGCCTTCGGCGCGTCGCGAGCCCGACACCACTTCAGGCTGCGATCTACGAAAGTTGGCTGAAGGTAACGCCGGCTCCGAATTGAGGAGGATGCTTTACGGCTCCCCCGGGTGAGGGCTCCGCTTCGCCAAGCCTCCTCCGGAAGGCCAGGTGCCGCCGCCGGGTCGCCTCGACGAGCGGCCGCCAGGCTCGCGCCGTCAGGCGATGGCGGATGAGGAAGGTCCAGAGCGGGTTCGCGCGCTTGTAGAGGACCGACATCGCGAGGTAGGGAGCGACGGCCATCGGGTCGAGCGGCCTCCGCCGCCAGATCGACCCCGCCGAGAAGAGGCGCTGGTAGCAGGACGCGTAGCCCTCCGCGAGCTCTTCGGCGGTCATCCGCGCCGGCCGGAAGACGACGTGCGACGTGTCGTAGAGGCTCCAGTCGCGGTGGAGGAGGCGCCCTTCGGCCTCCATCCGCCGGAAGAGAGGCGTTCCCGGGTACGGCGTGAGGATGTGGAACGTCGCGCACTCGAGCCGGTTCGCCTCGATCCACGAGACGGTCCTGTCGAAGACGCCGGGGCCGTCGTGGTCGAAGCCGAGGACGAAGCTCCCGTTCACCTGGATGCCGTTGTCGTGGAGGATGCCGACCCGGCGCGCGTAGTCGGCGACCGGCGGCGTCCTCTTTCGCGCGTCGGCGAGATTCGGGTCGGAGAGCGACTCGAGGCCGACGAAGACGCCCGTGCAGCCCGAGAGCGCCATCTCGCGCACGAGGCGCGGGTCGTCGGTCACGTCGATCGAGACGGCCGCGCTCCAGATCCGTTCGAGCGGCGCGAGCGCCCGGCAGAGGCGGCGCAGGTGCTCCGGGTCCGAGCCGAGGTTGTTGTCGAGGAACACGGCGTAGGGCTCGCCCGTCGCGAGCCACTCGGCGACGACCTGGTCCGGCTCCTTCACGCTCCAGGGCACCTTCACGCCGCGCGTCGCGAGGTAGCAGAAGTCGCAGCGGTTGTGACAGCCGCGCGTCGCCATGAGGCTCGCCGTCGTCAGGAACGAGGCACGCGGCACGAGGTCGCGGCGGGGCGCCGGCGCGTCGCGGTAAGGAGCTGTCGAATCGGCCCGGTAGACGGGTTCGAGTCGCCCGCTCTCCACGTCGGCGAGGATTCGCGGCCAGAGCGGGACGCCGTCGCCGATGGCGATCGCGTCGGCGTGCGGGGCCGCCTCGTCGGGGCAGGCTGAGAGGTGGAGGCCGCCGAGGACGACGAGGGCTCCCCGCTCGCGGTACCAGCGGGCCAGCTCGTAGGCCCGCTCTGCGAACGTCAGGTGGACGGTGATCCCGACGACGTGCGGGAACGGGTCGTGCGGTGGAGCGCCCTGGAGCAGGTTCTCGTCCCAGTACCGCACCTCCCAGCCGGGTGGCGTCGCCGCCGCGATGCTCGTGAGCGCGAGCGAGGGTGTGAGGACGTGCTTGCCGAAGCTCGCGTGGGGGTCTTTCGGATAGAAGGGGTTGACGAGGAGGGCGAGCCGGGGACGCACCGGCCCGGGCCGGCAGGTCGGCTCGAGGAGCGGGCCTTCGCGCAGCTCACGCGGCGTGGACGGGCGTTGCACGGGCGCCTCCGGATGGCGGAGCGGGGATCGACACGGTCGACGGGAGTCCGCCGAAGCGTCTCTCGCGGCGGGAGAACCAGGCGAGCGCCTCGTCGAGGTCCGCATCCGTGACGTCGGGCCAGAGCCGATCGGAGAAGAAGACCTCGGCGTAGGCGCTCTCCCAGAGGAGGAAGTCGCTGATCCGGTGCTCGCCGCCCGTCCGCACGAGGAGATCGACCTCGGGCGGCCCGCCGCACCCGGCCCAGCCCAGCGCGGAGAGGAGATCCAGCCGTGACGGGGGGATCCCGGCCGGCAGCAGCGCCACCGCCGCGAGAATCGCGTCGCGACCCGAGTAGTCGACCGCGATCCGCAATTCCATCGCCTCGCCGTCCGCCGTGAAGGCCTCGGCGGCGTCGATCGCGCGGACGAGCGAAACGCCCAGACGGTCTCGCCGGCCGATCACCCGGAGGCGAATGCCGTTCTCCTCGCACCGGCGAGCCTCGCGAGCGAGGTACCGTTCGAAGAGGCGCATCAGGGCCTCCACCTCGGCCGCGGGACGCCGCCAGTTGTCGGCCGAGAACGCGAAGAGGGTGAGGGTGGCGATGCCGCGGCGACGCGCCGACTCCACGATGCGGCGCACGGCGCTCGCCCCGGCCCGGTGACCGATCGCGCGGGGCAGGCCGCGCCGCGTCGCCCACCGGCCGTTGCCGTCCATGATCACCGCCACGTGCCGCGGTCCGGACACCGCCTCTTCCTGCGGGCCGCCGCCGCCTTCCCCGTGAGCCTGCTCGATTCGCATGTCGCCTCCACTCTGAGAAAGTACTTTCCGTTACAAAGCAACAGAAGACAGGGAACCCTCGCGTCCGCGCATGCCTCTCAGGCCGGATTCCAGCCGGGTTTCAGCGCGGGGGGTGCGCCTTCGGCCCTTTCGAGGGCCCGGGCCTTCCGCGCGTCGTGCAGGACCTTCTCCAGCTCTCCGAGGTAGTCGAGGAATCGGCGCCGTCCCTCGACGCTGAGCCGCACGAGCGTCTGCGGCCGGCGCCCCTCGAACCTCTTCCATATCTCGACGAGGCCGGCGCCCTGCAGCACCTCCAGGTGGCGGTTGAGGTTGCCGTCGGTGAGGGCGCAGAGCTTTCTCAGGTCTCCGAAGAGGAGGCCCTCCGGCCGCGTGGAAAGGGAGGTGAGTATCCCGAGCCGGGCCTTCTCGTGTAGGACGCGGTCGAGGCCTTCGTACGCGAAGCGGCCTTCGCCCGGATCACTCGCCACGGTCCACCCTCGGGAGGTCGAGGTAAAGGACCACGGCCGCCGCCAGAAGGCCCACGCCGAAGACCGCTCCGTGCAGGGTGCCGAGCCTGGCCAGATCGGCGGTCGGAAAGGCCAGGAGGGCGGTCCCCGCGAGGAGGAAGAAGAGCGCCACCCAGCCCGTCGCGCGGGCCAGGTACGGGCGCGACGCGAAGATCCCGAGGCCGAGGAGCAGCGCCCAGATACCCGGAAGGAGCCGGACGAGTCCAGGATCGAGGGCCGGAAGGCCGAGGCTCACCGCGGCCCCGGCGGCCAGGCAGGGAACGAACTGCCCCACCACCCGGCGCGTGTGGCGCCGCGCGAAGGGATCCCGCTCCCTGACGTGGGCCACGCCGACGACGCCTCCGATCAGGACCCCGTTCAGGGCAGCGACGACGAGCCAGTACCAGAGAAACGCCGTGCCGTCGTCGCCGCTCGCCAGGAGTCGGGGCTGAAGCCACCCTGCCAGGAGCCCGATCGCGCCCGCGACGGCGACCGGCAGCGGCCGGTAGCCGCGGAAGACCTCGCCCTTCGCGATCTGGGCGTGGATCTCTTCGATCCGGTCGAGGGCGTTTGTCAGGTCCATGCGGCAGATAGTGGCTCTGCGTTACAGAGTTGTCAAGAGACGGCGCCGACGCGACGCGAGAAGATACGGTCCGCGAGGAGCCGGGATGCCGACCACGGCCGGAGGAATGGGGACGACGGGCACGGTCTTCAACGTGCAGAGGGGCTCGTTCCACGACGGGCCCGGCATCCGTACGACCGTGTTCCTCAAGGGCTGCCCGCTCCGCTGCCCCTGGTGCCACAACCCGGAAGGGATCTCCCCCGCGCCCGAGGTCCTCGTCTCCGACGCGCGCTGTCTCGCGTGCCAGGGCTGCGCGGAGGCCTGCCCGCGACCCGAAGGACCGCTCCCCGCCGGAGGCGCTCTCGGACGCGAGGGGTGCGTGGCGTGCCGCGCCTGTGTCGAGGCCTGCCCTTCCGCGGCCCGCGAGGTGGCCGGCAGAACGGCGAGCGTGGCGGAGATCGTCGCGGAGGTGCTGCGCGACCGGCCCGTCTACGAGGAGTCCCGTGGAGGCGTCACGTTCTCGGGCGGCGAGCCGCTCGCCCAGCCGGCATTCCTCCTCGCCGCCCTCGATGCATGCCGGAAGGAAGGGCTCCACGCGGCAGTGGACACGTGCGGCTTCGCCCCGCGCGAGACCGTCCTCGCTGCCGCGGCCCGGGCGGACCTCGTCCTCTGGGACGTGAAGTCGCTCGACGCCGGCCGTCACCTCGCCCTCACGGGCGTTGCGCTCGCGCCGATCCTCGAGAACCTCGACGCGGTGAGCCGGACCGGCGTCCCGGTCTGGCTGCGGATACCGGTGATCCCGGGCGTCAACGAAGACGACGAGAGCATGGCCGCCGCGGTGGCGCTCGCGGCGCGGACGCCGGCGGTGTGCCGCGTGAGCCTCCTGCCCTACCACCGGACCGCCAGCGGCAAGAGGGCACGCCTGGGACGGGGTGTCTCGCCGTCCGTCGTCGAAGCCCCCGCGACTGGGCCCACGGCTGCGACCTCTCCCACCCCCGAGCGGCTGGCGACCCTCGCCGCCCTCTTCGCCGCCACCGGCATCGAGACGACGATCGGAGGATGAGCCGATGAACCCCCGCACCGCCCGCCTGAGGCAGGAGAGCCTCGACGCCGTCCCGACGATCTCGGCCGAGCGCGCCCTCCTGCTCACGGACTTCTACCGCGAGAACCTCGGCCGGCTCTCGACACCTCTCTTGCGCGCGCGGTCGTTCCGCCACCTCTGCGAGAAGAAGACGCTCTTCCTCGGTGAGGGCGAGCTGATCGTCGGAGAACGGGGTCCGCTGCCGAAGGCCGTCCCGACGTACCCCGAGCTGACGTGCCACAGCGTCGAGGACCTGCGCATCCTCGATTCGCGGCCGAAGACCTGGTACCGCGTGCCAGAGGACGTCCTCACCGCCTACGAGGAAACGGTGATTCCGTACTGGCGCGGCCGGTCGATGCGCGACCAGATCTTCCCGCTCCTCCCTCCCGAGTGGCACGCGGCCTACGGCGCGGGCGTCTTCACCGAGTTCATGGAGCAGCGCGCGCCGGGGCACACCGTCCTCGACGACAAGGTCTACCGGAAGGGGATGAACGACTTCCGGAGGGAGATCGCGGCGGCCATCGGCGCGCTCGACTTCGTCCGGGACCCCGAAGCGCTGGACCGGCGCGAGCAGCTCCGCGCGATGGACGTCGCCTGCGAGGCGCTCGTCCTCTTCGCCACGCGCCACGCCGCGCTCGCCGAAGAGGCGGCTGCGACGGAGCCCGACCCGGCCCGGCGCGCGGAGCTCCTGAAGATCGCCGACGTCTGCCGGCGCGTCCCCGCCGAGGCGCCGCGCGACTTCCACGAGGCGCTCCAGATGTACTGGTTCTGCCACCTGGGCGTGATCACGGAGCTGAACGGGTGGGACGCCTTCAGCCCCGGCCACCTCGACCAGCACCTCCTCCCGTTCTACCGGCAGGGGCTCGCGGACGGGACGCTCACGGAGGGCTCGGCCCGCGAGCTGATCGAGTGCCTCTTCGTGAAGTTCAACAACCACCCGGCCCCGCCGAAGGTGGGCGTCACCGCCGCCGAGAGCGGGACGTACACCGACTTCGCGAACATCAACCTCGCCGGGCTCCTCGCCGACGGCTCGGACGGGTCGAACGAGGTGACGCACCTCCTCCTCGACGTCATCGACGAGATGCACCTGCTCCAGCCCTCCTCGAACGTCCAGGTCTCGCGCAAGACGCCGGAGACGGTGCTCAAGCACGTCCTGCGCGTCGTCCGGAAGGGGTACGGCTTCCCTTCGATCTTCAACGCCGACACCGTCGTCGAGGAGCAGCTCCGGCAGGGGAAGACGCTCGAGGACGCGCGCGCCGGCGGCTGCAGCGGGTGCGTGGAGGTGGGCGCCTTCGGCAAGGAGGCGTACATCCTCACCGGCTACTTCAACCTCGCCAAGATCCTCGAGCTGGCGCTCCACGACGGCGTCGACCCGCGGACGGGGACGCGCCTCGGGCCCGCGACGGGAGACGCCTCCTCGTTCGTTTCGTTCGACGGCCTCTACGCGGCCTTCGAGGCGCAGCTCCTCCACCTCGTCGAGGTGAAGGTGCGCGGGAACCAGGTCATCGAGCGGCTCTACGCGACCCGGATGCCGGCCCCGTTCCTCTCGGTCCTCACCGACGACTGCATCGCGAAGGGGCGCGACTACAACGCCGGCGGCGCGCGCTACAACAACACGTTCATCCAGGCCGTCGGCATCGGCACCGTGACCGACGCGCTCGCCGCCCTCGGGCGCCTCGTCTACGAAGAGAGGACCCTCCCGCTCGCGGACCTCGTCGCGGCGATCGACGCCGACTTCGAAGGCCACGAGCCGCTCCGGCAGCGCCTCGTCCACAAGATGCCGAAGTACGGCAACGACGACGACGCGGCCGACGACCTGATGGTCCGCGTCTTCCGCAGCGCCTTCGCCGCGATCGACGGCCGCCCGTCGGCCCGCGGCGGCACCTACCGCCTCGAGATGCTCCCCACGACCTGCCACGTCTACTTCGGCGAGGTCTGCGGCGCGACGCCCGACGGCCGCCACGCGGGCAAGCCGCTGTCGGAGGGCATCTCGCCCGTGCAGGGGGCCGACCGCCGCGGGCCGACCGCGGTCTTCCGGTCGGCCGGCAAGATGGACCACGTGAAGACGGGGGGCACGCTCCTCAACATGAAGCTCGCGCCGTCGCTCCTGGCGGGCGAGGAGGGCGTCTCGCGCCTCGCCCAGCTCGTGCGCACCTACTTCCGCTCCGACGGCCACCACGTCCAGTTCAACGTCGTCTCCCGCGAGACGCTCGAGGCGGCGAAGGCCGACCCCGAGTCGCACCGCGGCCTCATCGTCCGCGTCGCCGGCTACAGCGACTACTTCTGCGACCTCTCCGACGCGCTGAAGGACGAGATCATCGCGAGGACCGAACAGACGGAGATGTGACGGAGGCCCCGCGTGGGCATTCGCCGTCACTCCCCCCTGCGCGCCCCTTTCGCCGCACGGTAGCGGACCCCGGGAAGCCCTTCGAAGTGGGCATCCTGCGTCCAGACCGTCGCGCCGTGCGCGCGAGCCGTCGCCAGGATCACCGAGTCGGCAAGGGAGAGCTTCTGCTCGAGGCCGAGGTCGGCGGCGTCGAGGGCGATCGCCGCGTCGAGGTCGACGACCGTCCCCTGCTGCATGAGGGCCGCCACGTCGAGCGCCGCCTCTTCTCCTCGCTGCTGGAGGGTCTTCTTGAAGACCTCGAGGAGGCAGATCGTCGGGACGAGGAGCTTCTGCGTGTCGGTCAGCGCGCGCGCGAAGAACCCGGCGTTCGGCCCGTCGGCGAGGTACTCGAGCCACCCGCAGGAGTCGACGAGGTTCATACCCGGTCCGGCTCCCGCTCGACGGTCGTCTCGATTCCCCTCAGGAAGCCCCGCATGGAGGCGACCTTACGGACGGGGACGAGCTCCAGCCGGTTTCGGAACCGGAAGACCTGGACCTTCTCGCCCGCCTTCAGCTTCATCGCCTCGCGGATCTCGCGCGGAATCACCACCTGGAACTTCGGGGAAACCGTGACCGTTGGCATGAGCGCCTCCATCGACCGGATGATCGTATAACGCACCATCGATCGATGCCGGGCGTACGACCGGCCACCCGTTTCCGGGTAAAGCGGCGAGCTCAGGTCCTGCGCCAAGTTCGGATCCAACGAGCGTCGTCATTCTCGGAGTCGAGACGAAGACGTCCCGGACGACTCCCGGGCGCATCTTGAAGAGCTGCTCCGCCAGGCTCCGGCAGTTCGAGGAGTTTCTTCGGAAGAGAAGGAAGGGGAGCGGCTTCTCGCCGCCGGCTGGAAGGTCTCGACGGCCGCCAAGTTCTTCGACCCTTCTCCCGAGGAGGAGGCCCTCGTCGAAGCGCGGATCTCCCTCACGAGGCGCTTCCGATGGGACCGGGAGGAGAACGGGAGAGTGCGGGGAGCGCGGTACGCTCGACCCGGGGACGGAAAAAGGGATAAGTGGAGCCGAAAGGCGGACTTGAACCGCCGACCTACTGATTACGAATCAGTTGCTCTACCAACTGAGCTACTTCGGCCCGTACCCTTCCAAAGACCGCGGCGACACGCCGCAAGGGAGGCGCATTCTAGGAGCGAGCCCGGCCGCCGGTCAAGCGATCAGGGGTCGACCCAGGGGAGCGACGGGAAGCAGAGCGGGCCGATCTTCCGCTCGAGCTCGTAGACGACGTTCTCGCGCGCGTCGATGGAACGGTCCATCAGCTCCTTGCGAAGGGTCGAGTCGGGGACGCGGCGGATGGCGGCCTCGGCCTCGTCGAAGAGCGGCCAGGTGAGGGCGTGGAGCACTTCGTGAAAAGCGTGCCGGCGGAGCGCGGCGAGCGACTCCTGCGAGACGAGCTCGGGGTCGTAGCTGACGATCCAGACCTTCCGGTCCTCCGTTCCGCGGTCGGAGCGCTCGATGTCGAGAAGGCCGAACTGATCGTGGACCTCGCCCGGCTGAACGACGAACTCGAGGTCGAGCTTCAGCCGCCTCTTCACGTATTCGAGGGCCTTGCGAACCCGAGCCGTCTGCGTCCTCTTCACGATCGTCCCCCGTTGCAGGCCCATTTTGCCCGATGGGAGGGACGCACGGGACGCGATTCAGTGCATGCCGTAAATCACTCTACGACATATACTTAGGTGTAACTAATCGTCCGGCCAGCGAGCCCCGGAACCTACGGAAGCCGGACTTTCACGTCCACTGTGCCCGCCGTCCTCGCGGCGTCTCCGGGCGCAAAGGAGAGATCCATCAGCCGCGGAGAGGCCGGAAGGCTCCGAACCGGAGCCACCGGCGAGGCGAACGACGCGGGTGACGCGTCCGGTCCCATCGAGATCGAGGCGATAGGAACCTCGTACGGTCCCGGGAGACCGTCGAGGCGAGCGGGTGCCGCGAGGCGGAGAGTTCCGGTGGACGGGCCGACGACCTGGGCCGAGGCGAGGGCACGAAGGCCACCCGCGGCCTGAGGCGCGGGAGCGGACGCCGCGCGGAAGGCGGTGTCGCGTTCGGGCGCGAAGGCGAGGTCCTCGTTCTTTGCGAGAGGGGCTTCGGACGACGCGACGAGCGTGGGCTCCTGACGGTTGAGCTTCTTCTCGTCGTCCGCCCGGCCTTCCGCGAGAGCGTCCGCCAGAGGAGCCGCCGAGCGGGCACGGGCGGCGGCGGGGGCGGGAGCAGCGGGAACCGCAGGAGCTGCGGCGGCCAACTCTCTGGCCGGGGCCGATCCGTCCTTTTTCCTCTCGGGCTCCGCGAAGTAGGCGTTCACGCGCCCGTCGTCCTCGGGAGCCGCGGCCGGCTGGGCCTTCGCCTGCTCCGACACCGCCGCGATGGTGGCCGCCGGCTTCGGGGGCGACATGACGGAATAGGAGATAGTGACGGCGGCGATCCCGGCGCGATGAGCGCCGACCGTGGCGGGCCGGAAGTAGAAGCCGAACCTCTGGAGCGAGGCCGTGAACCCCTTGGTGTCGTCCTCGAGCTGCGAGTTGATACGGGTGGACATCGCGAAGGGGGGTTCCGGGTCCGGGAGCTCCTCGAGGCGCCCGACGACGCGGGCCATCGCCTCGTAGCGGGCGCGGGCGGACGGGTCGGCGGCGAGGAAGCTCTGCAGCTCGCGCTCTTCCTCGCCGGGAAGGTCCCCGTCGAGGGAACGCGAGATCAGGAGGTCGAGGTCGCCCGTCACGAAGGACCGGGGCTGGGGGTTGGCGCTCACGACAGCTCCTCCACGAGGGCGGCCCGACCGCGGGCGATCCGGCTCCTCACCGTCCCGATCGGGACGTTCAGCACGCGGGCGATGTCGTCGTAGGAGAGCCCTTCGAGGTCTCTGAGGACCACGGCGTGCCGGAACTCCTCGGGGAGGTTCCGGATCGCCTTGCGCAGGTTCGCTCGCTGCTCGAGCTCGACGGCCTGCTCCTCGGGTGAGGCGGAGGGGTCGGGCGCCTCGTCTCCGGGCCAGGGCTGGTCGTCCTCGGCGTTGGTACGGGGCGACGCGAAGACTTTTCGCATGCGGGCCAGGGTTCCCTGGCGCGCCCTCGCCCGGTTGAGTGCGATGGTGTAGAGCCAGGTCTTCAGGGAGGCGTCGCCGCGAAACGACCCGAGCCCGCGCCACGCCCTCAGGAAGGTCTCCTGGACGATCTCCTCGGCTTCCCACGGGCCGACGAGCCGGGCCGCCAGGGCGTAGACCATGCCGGAGTAGTGCCGGACGATCTGCTCGAACCCGGTCGGGTCGCCGCCCAGGAAGCGCGCGACGGCCTTCTCGTCTCCGGGCCATTCACGGCTCTCGCTGTGGAAGCTCGCGGGCATGATCACGTCGGCCATTCTCCCACGGCGACTTCCCTTCGATCCGGGATGGAAAGCGAGGAGCCGGGCTGTCACGTGAGTGCCTCCACGCCTCGGTGAGACCCGGCTGGAGGGTCGGAAGTTCCCGGATCACCGCTTTCCGAGGAGCCTCTGGGCCGTCGCCTCGTGACGGAACCGGAACATGCGGCGCAGGTCGGGCCTCACGAGGGCGAGGTCGACGAGGCGGCCGCCGAGAAGGGCGAGCGGCACCTCGTAGTCGACCCGGTCGACGAGCGCTCCGTCCTCGAAGAGGTGCTCGTGCCGCCAGCGGGCGAACGGCCCCTTGACCTGGACGTCGACGAAGCGCACGGGGGGCTCCCATTCCTCGATCCGCGACACCCAGCGGATGGGCAGGCCGAACGGGGAGGCCTCGATGACGATCCGCGCCCCCTCTTCGATCCTGTCGGGCCGCTCGACGACCCGGACCTTCTTTCCCGGAGGCGAGAGCCACTCGAGGACTCTCGGGTCGGCGTGAAACGCCGCGATGGCGTCCCGCGGGACGCCCGGCAGCTCGAGACGGAAGTCGAGGCGAGGCACGGCGGTCCGGCCGTCAGTTCGACGTCGGACCGGGGGTCTCGGTCGGGGTCGGAGTCGGAGTCGGCAGAGGAAGGAGCGGAAGGGACGGGATGATGATCGACCGCTGGGTCGGGGGTCGCGCGGTGAGGAGGAACCCCGCCGACCCCATCCCACGGGTGGCGGCCGATGCGGCGTCGTTCGTGATGACCGCCGGAAGCGGCCCCGGAGCGGACGGCTCGCCGATCGTCAGGACGTCTCCGTCACCGAAGGAAAGGACCCGCCTCGCCTTCGTTTCGGGTTTCTCGCCGCCTTCCGGAATCGGCTCGGAGTAGCCGAAAACGTCGATGGCCTCCTTCAGGCCGATGAGCTTGGGGGTGTTGACCATCGACGGCCCGGCCACGATGAACGGAACCGAGCTCCGGGCCGAGGCCTTGCCGCCGACGCCCGCAACGACGAACGCGCTCCCCACCCCTTCGGGGACGATGAAGCTCGGAGACCGGCCCGGCTCGACGAGAAGCGGGACCACGCGGTTCCCGAAGCGGACGACCGCCCCTTTCGGGAGGGGGCTGGTGATGGTGACGCGCGTCCCCGTCGTGCCGACCTGCGGCTCGAACTCCAGCCCGGCCTCCTGGCCCACGGCGGGGAGAGCGAGCGCGAGCGCGACCGCGCAGGCGAAGACCTTCATGTCCGTCACATTAGCCCTACGCTCGAAGGGCCGCAACAGACGTGAGACGATCCCGGCCGCATGACGCGCCGGAGCCGTCGGGCGTGAAGGAGCTGCCGGTGGCCCTCCTCGCGGGCTTCGCCGTAGGCCTGTTCGGGGCGATTCCGCCCGGGCCCGTCAACGTCAACATCATCCGAAAAGCGTCCCTGAACCAGACGCGCGAGGCGCTGCGGGTGGGGCTCGGGGCCGCGCTCGTCGACACCGTCATCTGCGGTTTCGTGGCGATGGGGTTCGGCTGGGTGCTGGAGAAGGTCGTCAGCAACCCGTGGACGCGCCTCGGCCTCGCACTGTTCCTTCTCGCGAGCGGGCTGAAGATCCTCGTCTTCGACAGGCGCAGGGACGCGGAGCGCGACGCCACGGGGCGCGGCCTGACGGCGCCGCCGAAGGAGGTCTCGGGCTTCCGCTTTCCCCTCCTCGTCGGCGTCCTGCAGGGAGCGGCGAACCCGGCGCTCTTCGTGAACTGGACGCTCATCATCTCCTTCCTCGTCGGACACCGGATCCTCCCCACCGGCCTCCTCGCCGGCGCGACCTTCGCGGTCGGCGTCGGCGTCGGCGTCTTCACCTGGTTCTTCATCCTCACCGAGCTCGTCGAGCGGCTGAAGAGCCATCCGGCCGGCGAGTGGATCAAGAAATCCACCTTCGCCGCCGGCGTCCTCCTGCTCGGCTTCGGTCTCTACTTCAGCTGGAGGACGGTCTCCGAGTTCGTGTCGGGCGACTGGATTCCGTAGCAGCCCACAGTGCGCACGGTGCTTTTCGGAGTAGCCTAAGAACTCGGCCTCCAGTCGGCCCGACGGCGGCCGTAACGCGCGACGGGGTCGCTCGAATCAACGAGGAGGAGTGACACATGGGTCTGACCCACTTGAAAATCGCGGCGCGAGCTTCGGTCGCGCTCCTGCTCCTGCAGGGATCGACGGTCCTCGCCCAGGCCGCGGCAGGACGGAACGACGACGGCACCCCTCGGCGGGCGACGTCGTCCCTCACGGCGACGGCCCCGAGGCTCCCCGAGGCCTCGAGCCGCGTCGCCGCGCTTGCCCCGGGCTCGCTCACGACCCTCTTCACCGCGGGCAACAGCTTCGCCGGCAACACGTTCGACCTCGTCCCCGCCGTCGACCTGACGATCACGAGCTTCGACGTGAACCTGGGCGCGGGGACGAACACGACGATGGCGATCTACTGGCGCACCGGCACGGCGAGTGGCTTCGAGAGCAACCCGGCGGGCTGGACTCTCATCGGAACCGCCGTCGTGACGCCTGCCGGCGTGGGCCTCCCGACGCCCGTTCCGATCGGCGGGCTCACACTGGCCGCCGGCAATACCTACGGCATCTACGTCGACGTCCAGAGCTACCCGTCGGCCGTCCTGCAGTACACGAACGGCGGCCCCACGACATTCTCGAACGCCGATCTCAGCCTGACGACCCATCACGGGAAAGGCAACCCCGCCTTCACGGGGACGAGCTTCTTCCCCCGCCAATGGAACGGGACCGTCTACTACGACACCGTCGACCCCGAGGCGGACCTCTCCCTGACGAAGACCGCCGACTCCCCCGTCGTCGCACCAATGGGGACGGTGACCTGGACCCTGACGGTCACGAACAACGGCCCGAATTCCGCCTCGAACACCGTCGTGACCGACACCCTGCCCGTCGGCTTCGACTGGACAGCCGACACCTGCGCCGCGGGGCCGCCGGCCGGGAACACGCTCACGTGGAACGTCGGCACCCTCGCCAACGGCGCATCCGCCTCGTGCCAGGTGATCGGTCAGGTCTGGGCCAGCTCCGGACAGGCCGTGGTCAACACCGCGACCGCCTCGAGCGACGCGACCGACCCGACGGCGGCCACCGCCGCGGCGACGGTGCTCGTCGACGGCAGCCTCGCCGCCATCCCGACAACGTCCCCGGCGGGCCTGGCGGCGCTCGCCGTCCTCCTCGCCGGGGCCGCGCTCCTCGCCCTCCGGCGCGCTCCAATGGCCTGAGACCCCCGAGAACTTCCCGGCAACGGACGCCCGCGACCCTTGCGTCGCGGGCGTCCTCGTTTCCGGGTTCGACCATCGCACCAGGCCTCGGACCCCCGCGCCGGCGCACGTCGCTATTTCACCGGGTTCTCGCGGCGCGACAGGGCGATCCTCACCGCCGCCTCCAGGACGACGCCGCAGCTCCCCGGGGCGTGCTCCACCCTGTGGATCCGGGCCTGCATGGCCCAGATCCACGGGAGCTCCTCGATGAGCTGGGACATCCGGCCGAGGAGCTCGTCGACCCCGCACTCGAGCGGAAGGCCGGCCGTCTCGACAATCTCCTTCACGTCGTGGTCGGTCAGCGGCGTGATCCTGACGACCGGCGGCAGCCCCGGCCGCGAGAGGCGAATGAGGGGGCCGAAGCTCGGGTCGGAAACGACCTCCACGAGGGCGTGGTCTGCCGCGGCCGAAGTGCCGGTCTCCTTCACGGCCCCCGTCGAGATGCCGAAGCGCGCCAGGAGGGACTCCGCCTTCTCCCCTTCCAGCCAGACGACGTCTTCGGCCCCGTCCGCCAGGAGGGCCGTCACTTCCTGTCGGGCGGCGCCGGCATCGACGTCGTCGTACCAGACGAAGTGTCCGCCCGGACGTTGCCGGTGGGCGGCGTACTGGACGGCGCGCGAGAGGGCGAGGGCGGCGGACTCGGGGAAGCGGTAGGACGGGAAGGCGTGGCGCGACGCGGTTCCGACGGGGTCCGCCGCCCCTTCACCGTGGAGGCGAACGATCCCCGCCTGGCCCATGAGACAGAGGAGAACGGGCTTGGCGACGCCGGTCTTCCGCTCGGCGCGCAGGACCCCGCGCCGGATGCCGCGCCCGACGACCTTCGGGTCGCAGCCGCCGATGCACGCGAAGATGACGACGAGAGCGTCGACACCGTCGTGCTCCACCGCCTCCTGGACCGCCTTCTCGTATTCCTCGACCGTGGCGAGGGCGCCGAGGTCGACGGCGCCCGTCCCCTCGACCGAGAGGCCGTTGGCGTCGCAGGCGTCGGCGCAGATGGTCAGGACGCCCCCCGAGTTGCTGATGATGGCGACCCGGTTGCCGCGCGGGAGCGGCTGGCTGGAAAGGAGGAGCGAGACGTCGAACATCTCCTCGAGCGTCTCGGCCCGGATGACCCCCGCCTGCCGGAAGAGGACGTCGACGTTCGTGTCGCTCATCGCGGCCGCCCCGATGTGGGCGCGCGCGGCGGCGCGGCCGGCCCGGCTCCGGGCGCTCTTCACGCAGAGGATCGGCTTCTTGTACGACAGGCGCCGCGCGACGCGGGCGAAGCGGCGCGGGTTTCCGAACGTCTCGAGGTAGAGGAGGGCGACGTCGGTCGAGGCGTCCTCCTCCCAGTACTGGAGGAGGTCGTTGCCCGAGACGTCGGCGCGGTTCCCCGCCGAGACGAACGTCGAAAAGCCGAGGCCGCGTTCGGCGGCGTAGTTGAGGATGACGAGGCCGAGCGCGGCCGAGTGCGAGAAGAAGCCGATCCTCCCCTCGGGGACGAGCTCCGGCGCCAGGCTCGCGTTCAGGCGGATCTCGGGGTGGGTGTTCATCACGCCGAGGCAGTTCGGGCCGACGAGCCGGGCGCCGTGGGAACGCACGAGGGTGACCAGCTCGCGCTGGCACGCCGCCCCCTCGGGTCCCGTCTCGCCGAAGCCCGAGGTGAGGACGAGAAGCGCCTTCGTCCCGGCGCGAAGGGCCTCCTCCGCCACCTCCAGGACCTTCGCCACCGGGACGGCGACGACCGCGAGATCCGCGCGCTCGGGGAGCTCCTTCACGGACGGGTAGGCGCGAACGCTCTGAACGGAGGCCGTCTGGTTGTTCACGGGGTAGACCGTCCCGGTGAAGCCCCCGCGGAGGATGGCGCGGAAGATCATGCTCCCGACGGCCGTCGGGTCCCGCGACGCCCCCACCACCGCCACCGAACGCGGCTTCAGGAGGGGAACGAGCGAGTTCGCCGCGGCGATCCGGTCGCGCAGCTCGACACGTTCCCTTAGCGACGCGACGCCCGAGACGGGGAACTGCACGTGGATGCAGCCGCCCCCTCCCTCGGCCTGGCAGACCTCGAACCCCGAGCCCGTGAAGACGTCGATCATCGCCTGGTTCTCGTAGAGGACCTCGGCTTCGAACCCGATGAAGCCGTATCCCGCCGCGATCCCGGCGAGCCGCTCGAGGAGCAGGGTGCTGATCCCCCGGCCCTGGAACTCGTCGTGGACGAGGAAGGCCACCTCGGCCTTGCCGCCGACACCGAGCGAGGTGTAGCTGCCGATGGCCATGACGCGCGCGTCGGGCTCCTGCCCCACGATGACGAGGACGCTCAGGCGATCGTGCGGCTCCCCCGAGCACATGAACTCGACCGTGCTGCGGGCGACGTAGGCGACGGCGCCCATGAAGCGCATCTGGAGGGACGCGCGGGAGACGCCCTGCATCAGCGCTTCGACGGCGGGGACGTCCGCTGGCGTGGCGACGCGCAGGAGGACGCTCTCGCCGTCGCGCAGCAGCGCGTATTCGCTGAAGCTCTTTCCGTCGGGAATGATTCGGAACATCCAGCGGGAAATTATAGGTGCCGGCTGGGGAACGGACTCCGGCCTCTCTCAGAGCCAGTAGGGACGCGCGGCCTCGAGGAGCCGATGCGCCACCTGGAGGTTCCGGTGCCGGATCTGGGCGCGGTTCGGGATGTCGACGCGGAGCGGTGAGGGGTCGTGGAATTCCGGCGGGGGCTCGGGGCCCAGGACGTGGCTCCACCGCCTCACCCACTCCGGCGGCAGCTCCTTCGGGACCGGCAGGCCGTTCACGACGAGGTAGAGGAGCGCCCAGACCCGCGGCGTGGCGCGCAGCGAGTAGCCCCCGCCGAGCGTGAAGAGGACGCGCCCCGCAGTGAACGTCTCCGCCCACCCGAGGATGCGGTCGAAGATCCTCTCGTAGTCGCGCGTTCCGAGCATCAGGTCGGCGAGCTGGTCGTCGTAGTGGGCGTCGGCCCCCGCCTGGACGACGAGGACGGCCGGTCCGAAGTGCCGGAGCGCGGCGGGGACGACCGCCTCGAGGATCTCGAGGTAGCTCTCCCCCTCGGTGTGCGGCTCGAGGGGGACGTTCAGCTTCAGCCCGCGACCGACTCCCGAGCCCAGCTCGTGGACGTCGCCCGTGCCGGGGTAGAGGTACTTCCCCGACTCGTGGAGGCTGATCGTCATCACCCGCTTGTCCTCGTAGAGGATCTGCTGGACGCCGTCCCCGTGGTGGACGTCGATGTCGAGGTAGGCGACCCACAGGCCGCGCCGGGTCAACGAGCGGATCGCGACGGCAAGGTCGTTGTAGACGCAGAATCCCGACGCGAAGTTTCGCCGCGCGTGGTGGAGCCCGCCCCCCAGCTGGAGGACCCGCTTCGCGGTTCCCTCCAGGATCTGGCGCGCGCCGAGAAGCGTCCCTCCCACGTGCCAGCGGGCCGCTTCGTCCATCCCCGGGAAGGCGGGGGTGTCGGGAGTGTCGAGGCCGTAACTCTGGGCGTTGGGAACCTTCCGGCCCGCGCTCAGCGATTCCACGTGGTCGACGTAGTAGTCGTCGTGGACGGAGAGGAGGTCCTCGCGGCGGGCGGGCTCGGGGGCGATCGCGTCGACACGGTGCCCGAGCGCCTCCAGGAGCTCCAGCGCCATTCGTACCCTGAGGGGGCTGAAGGGGTGGTTCTCTCCGAAGGAGTAGTTCGCGTACTCGGCACGGTAGATCAGCGAGGACATGGCTTGTCGGGTGGCCAGACGACCTCGAACCCCGCCTTGCGCAGGTCCTGGGCTACCAGGCGCGTTTCGATCGAGCCGATGCGCAGAACGGTCCGGACGCGCTCCGTCCCTTCGGGGTACGTGAGGATGGAGTGGATGTTGAGCTCCCGCTCCCCCATGAATGCGGTGAGCCGCGCAAGCTCGCCCGGCCGGTCCGGGAGATAGACCTCCAGGCGGCCGGAGGGCTTGTCGACGCCGGTCATTCTTATGAGGGCGTCGAGGAGGTCGATCCCGGTGATGATCCCGATGACGCGCCCGTCGTCGACGACGGGGAGGCACCCGATCTTCCGCTCGCGCATGACGCGGGCGGCGTCCTCCACGGCGTCGTCCGCGTTCGCCGTCAGCGGCTCCGTGCACATGATCGCGGAGACGGCGCTGTCCGCGGGGAACGGGACGGGAGCGAGCGCCGAGGTCGCGAGCCTGAGGTCGCGGTCGGTGACCACGCCGGCGAGGCGCTCCCCGTCGAGGACCGCCAGGTGCCGGAACCCCTTCTCCCTCATCGTCCGGTAGGCGTCCTGCAGCGTCGTGGCGGGCGACACGCCCACCACGGGAGACCTCATGATGTCTCGAACGAGCATGACCCGGCCTCGCTACTCTTCCTTGCCGAAGAGCTTCAGGTCTTCCGGGCCCTCCTTGATCGCCACCTTCTCCTTGCCCTGGACCGTCTGGCGGATCTGCTCGACGACGTCCGGGTTGGCGAGCGTCGTGATGTCTCCGGTGTCGAGGGTGTTCGAGATGGCGGCCAGGACGCGCCGCATGATCTTGCCCGACCTCGTCTTCGGCATGTCGGAGACGATGTGCACCGCCTTGGGCCGCGCGATCTTTCCGATCATCGTCTCGATCGTCGCGACGATCTTGTCGGTGATCTCCTTCGTCGCCGCGTAGCCCGGCTTGAGCGAGACGTAGATCTCGGGGACGCGCCCCTTGACCTCGTCGACGACCGGGACGACCGCGGCCTCGGCGACCTCGACGACCGTGAGGCAGGCCGACTCGAGCTCCTTCGTCCCGAGCCGGTGCCCGGCCACGTTGATGACGTCGTCGACGCGGCCGAGGATCCGGAAGTAGCCGTCGGCGGCGTGCAGCGCTCCGTCCCCCGCGAAGTACGGCCAGTCCTGCCACCTCTTGCTCGTCTTGTCCTTGCAGTACTTCGCGTAGTACTGCCGCGCGAACCGGTCGTGGTCGCCCCAGATCGTCTGCATGATCCCGGGCCAGGGGTTCTTGATACAGATGTTGCCGGCCCGGCCGGTGCCGGGGCTCATCTCCCTGGCGTTCTCGTCCAGGATGACCGGGTAGATGCCCGGCATCCCGGGCCCGGCGCTGCCCGGCTTCATCAGGTCGAGCGCGGGCTTGGTCGAGCAGAGGAAGCCCCCGGTCTCCGTCTGCCACCAGGTGTCGACGATGACCGCCTTCCCCTTGCCGACGACCTCGTAGTACCAGCGCCAGACCTCGGGCTCGATCGGCTCGCCGACCGTCGTCATGTGCTTGAACCTGTAGTTGTACTTCTTCGGCTCGTCGGCGCCGGCCTTGCGGAGCATGCGGATCGCCGTCGGCGAGGTGTGGAAGATGTTCACGTCGAGCCGCTCGGCGATCCGCCAGGGCCGGCCGGCGTCGGGGAAGTTCGGAGTGCCCTCGAAGATGACCGCGGTCGCGCCGACGGCGAGAGGCCCGTAGACGATGTACGAGTGCCCGGTGATCCAGCCGATGTCGGCCATGCACCAGTAGACGTCTTCCGGGTGGATGTCCTGGATGTACTTGGAGGTGCCCGCCACGTAGGCGAGGTAGCCCCCCGTCCGGTGCTGGCAGCCCTTCGGCTTGCCCGTGGTGCCGCTCGTGTACATGAGGAAGAGCGGGTGCTCCGCGTCCAGCGGGACCGGCTCGACGCGGGCGCGGTGGTAGTCCTTCAGGACCTCGTCGACGAAGAAGTCGCGCCCCGCGACCATCGGCGTGGCCGACGTGTACTTCTCGGGATAGCGCTTCCAGACCAGGACCTTGTCGATCTTCTGGCCTTCCTTCTCCGCGGTCGCCACGGCGATCTCGGCGCTCGCCTTGTGGTCGATCATCTTGCCGCTGCGGTAGTAGCCGTCCATGTAGATGAGGACGCGGCTCCCGGAGTCGGCGGCGCGCAGGCCGCACGCCTCGCCGCTGAAGCCGCCGAAGACGACCGAGTGAATGATGCCGAGCCGGGCGCAGGCGAGCATGGTGATCGGGAGCTCGGCGACCATCGGCATGTGGATCGTGACGCGGTCCCCGGCCTTCAGGCCCGCGAAGTCGCGCAGGAGCGCCGCGAACTCGTTGACGCGCGCGTAGAGCTCCTGGTAGGTGATGGCGGTCGGGTCCTCGTCCTCCGGCTCCGGGACGAAGATGAGCGCCGCCTTGTTCTTGTACTTCGCCAGGTGCCGGTCGACGCAGTTGTACGAGGCGTTGATCTGGCCGCCGACGAACCACTTCCAGAACGGCGGGTCCTGGGTATCGAGAACGGTGTGCCAGCGCTCGTACCAGGTGAGGAGCTCGGCGTACTCCTCGTAGCACTTCGGGAAGTTCTTCTCGGCGAACCTTTCGTTGACCTCCGGGTCGGCCATGTTCGCCTGCGTGACGAACGTGACGGGGGGCCTGTACGTGTCCTCCTCTTTCCAGTGGGACGCGATCTGGGCCTCGCTCGTCTCGGTGACAGCCGGTGCCTTCTTCTCCTCGCCGTCGTTCATGGGCCGATCCTCCTCGCTTGTCCTTGGAGCCCGCAATTTTGTCCGAACCCGCCGGTCGCCGTCTACCGCGCTAACGCGTTTCGGCCCGCGCGCCCCTTCCGCCGGCATCCGCCCGCGTAGACTGTTCGCGTGCCGAACGACCTCGCCACACCGCCGGTCGAGCCTCACCTCGACCCCCGCTCGTTCCTCCGCGCGACCCCCCCGTTCGACGTCCTCACCGCCGAGGCGTTCGAGCAGGCGGCGGGGGCCCTGGAGATCGCCTACTTCCCCCAGGGAACGCGCATCCTCTCCGCCGACGGCGCGCCGAGCGACGCGCTCTACGTCGTAAGGAAAGGGCTCGTCCGCCTCGAGAGGAACGGCGAGACCTCCGCCGTCCTCGAGGAAGGCGATTTCTTCGGGTACTCGGTCATGACGGGCCAGGTGTCGGCCGACGTCGTGGTCGAGGAGGACCTCCTCGCCTACCGGATCCCCGAGGCCGTCTTCCGCCAGCTCCTCGCCTGGGCGCCCTTCGCCCGCTTCTTCACGCAGGGTCTTGCGGCACGGCTCAGGCACCAGCCGGCCTTCAGCGCGGAGCCGGCCCTCGGGGGAGACGTCCTCCTCCCCGTCGGGTCGCTCCTCGATCGCCCGCCCGTGACCGTGCCGGCCGGGGCCTCCGTCCTCGAGGCCGCCCGCCTCATGCGGGACGAACGCGTCAGCTCGGTCCTCCTGCTCACCGACCCGCCCGCGATCGTCACCGATCGCGACCTGCGCAACCGGGTCCTGGCGGCGGGGCTCGGCCCCGAGACTCCTGCGATCGACGTGTCGAGCCGCCCGGTCCGGACGATCCCGCACGGGACGCCGGTCTACGGGGCGTGGCAGGCGATGCTCGAGCACGGCATCCACCACCTCGCCGTCGAGCGCGGGGGGAAAGTCGTCGGCGTCGTCACCTCGACCGACCTCCTGCGCCACCACTCGCACGGCCCGGTCCTCACCTTCAGGAAGGTCGAGCGGATGAGGGGCCGCGAGGCGCTGGCCAGCTACGGCACCGACCTCGCCCGGATGGTGGCGATGCTCGTGAGGAGCGGCCTCCCCGCCACGCACATCGCCCGGCTCGTCTCCCACCTGAACGACGCCCTCGTGCGCCGGCTCCTCGTCTGGGCGGAGCGCGACCTCGGCGAGCCCCCGAGTCCCTACGCGTTCCTCGTCTTCGGGTCGGAAGGCCGCTTCGAGCAGACCCTGCTGACCGACCAGGACAACGCCCTCGTCTACCGCGACGGCGACGAGGCGACCCGCTCGTACTTCCGCCGGCTCGCGCACAAGGTCGTCGCCGACCTCGTCGCCGCCGGCTTTCCCCCCTGCCCGGGCGGCTACATGGCGACGAACCACGCCGGCTCGCTCTCCGAATGGGTGGACCGCTTCGGCGGCTGGATCGACACGCCGAAGGCGGAGGCGATCCTCGCCGCGGGGATCTTCTTCGACCACCGGAGCGCCGGAGGCGGGCTCGACCTCGCGCCCCTGGCCGACGTGCTGGCGCGGGCGCAGCGCAACGCCCCGTTCCTCTCCCACCTCGCGAGGGGCGCCGTCGCGTTCCGCCCGCCGCTCGGCGCGTTTCGCCGGCTGGAGCTCGAGAACGGCGGCGTCGACCTGAAAAAGGGCGGGATCGCACCCATCCAGGGCCTCGCCCGGCTCTGGGCGCTCGACGCCGGCGTCCGCGCGACGCCGACCGTCGAACGGCTCCGGGCCGCAACCGCCGCGGGGCTCCTCGACCCGGAGTCCGGGGAGGCGCTCGAGGAGGCGTACGTCTTCCTCCTCGGTCTCCGCCTGCGCGAGCAGATCCGCGCGCTCTCCGAGGAACGCGCCCCCGGGAACCACGTGGCCGTGGACGCCCTTTCCCCCTCCGAGAGGCGTCACCTGAAGGAGGCCTTCCTCGCCGTCCGCAACGCCCAGAAGGACGCGATCGCGCGCTACCAGGTCACGACGGCGTGAGGCTGCGGGACCTCCTGCCCGCGCGCTCGCCGCGATACACCGACGTCGTCTTCTGGTCGCTCGACCTCGAAACGGAAGGCCTCGACTCCCGGCGCGACGCCATCCTCTCGGTCGGAATGGTCCCCGTGAGGAACGGCCTCGTGCGCCTGGGGGAGGCCTTCTCCTCCCTCGTTCATCCTCCCGAAGAACGCGCCCCGTCCGTGGGCGCTCTCGGCGCCCACCACCTTCGCCCCTTCGACACCCGCAACGCGCCGGCGCTCGGCGCCCTCCTCCCCGAGATCGAGCGGCGCCTCGCCGGGAACGTCCTGCTGGTGCACCACGCGCCGATCGACGTCCGGTTCCTCGAGGCCGCCTTCCGGTCCGCGGGCCGACCGTGGTCGCCTCCCCCCGTCGTCGACACCGTGCGCCTCCTCTATCGCTGGGCCGACGCGAAGCGATTCCTCGGGAATCCCCCGGGCGACCCCGAGCTGAACCTCTTCGCCGCCCGCGACCAGCTGGGCCTGCCGCCCTACCCCCCGCACGACGCGCTCGTCGACGCCACGGCGACCGCGGAGCTGTTCCTGGCCCTGCGTGCCCGGCTCGGCGCCGACCGCCTCCGCGAGCTCCTCTGATCCCCGGAAGCGCGTAAACGCGTTTACGCCGAAACGCACCCTCCGCAGCAAATCGTTGACATGCGGGCGGAGAGTCCTATGCTCTCGCGCTCAGATGCCCAAAACGTACGCCCTTGCGGCGCGCCCTGCGGCGCGCGACCGGAACCGTGCAGCGCTTTGCCGGCCCTGTGCCGGATCTCACAGTCCGTTCGCGAAAGGAGAGGACCGATCATGAAGAGAATCCTCCGGCCCGGGGCGATCGCCGCGCTGGCGCTCGTACTCCTCCTCCCTGCGGGGCGCGCACCCGCGCAGGCCGTCATCAAGGTGAACGACGACGTGAACTTCAAGTTCGGGTTCCTGCTCCAGGGCCAGGGCGACTGGACGCAGAACGCGAACGACACGACGTCGCAGAACCTCTTCCTGCGCCGGGTCCGCGTCCTGATGGGCGGGCAGATCGCGAAGAACGTGACCTTCTTCTTCGAGACCGACAGCCCGAACCTCGGCAAAGGTCGTCGGCGGCTCGAAGGTCACCTCGGGCCTCATCGTCCAGGACGCGTTCGTCTCCTGGAAGCTCTCCGAGGAGTTCATCTTCGACGGCGGGCTCATCCTGACCGGCATCGCCCACAACTCCCTCCAGAGCGCGGCCTCCCTGATGCCGGTCGACTACGGCCCGCACTCGTTCCTCTTCAGCGGCCCCGAGCAGAACGTCGTCGGCCGCGACACCGGCTTCCAGCTCCGCGGCTACCCCGCGAAAAAGAAGCTGGAGTACCGCGTCGGAATCTGGCAGGGGAACCGCGACGCGGCGAGCCGGCAGTCGCTGCGCACGACGGCGCGGCTCCAGTACAACTTCCTCGACGCCGACACCGGGTTCTTCTACACGGGGACGAGCCTGGGCAAGAAGAAGATCTTCGCCATCGGCGCCGGGTGCGACGCCCAGAAGGACTACAAGTCGTACGCGGCCGACGTCTACGTCGACCACCCCCTCGGGCCGGGCGCGATCAGCGGCCAGGTCGACTGGATCCGGTACGACGGCGGGACCTTCCTCGCGGCGCTTCCCGAGCAGGACGTCATCTATGCCGAGGCTGGCTATTACTTTCCCAAGGTGAAGGTCATGCCCTTCTTCACGGTCTCGAACAAGAACCTCGCCTCGACCGACACCGGCGACGAGACCCGCTGGTCCGTCGGGCTCGGCTACATGGCGTTCGGACACAACGTGAACCTCAAGGCGGCGTACGGAAAGATCGATCCCAAGGTCGGCAAGAGCGCGGATCAGTTCACCATCCAGCTGCAGGCCTTCTACTTCTGAAGAGGGGCGAGGAGCGAGCATGGCCATCCTGACCGAAGACCAGAAGCGCGAGTACTGGAGGTACAACCTCCGATTGACCGTCATCCTCCTGGCGATCTGGTTCGTCGTCGCGTACCTCCTCGCGGGGTACTTCGCGGCGACGCTGAACCACATCAGCTTCCTCGGCTTCCCGTTCGGCTACTACATGGCCGCGCAGGGGTCGATCATCATCTTCGTCATAGAGATCGCCCTCTACGCGAAGCTGATGAACAAGAAGGACCTCGAGTACGGGATCCAGGAGTAGGGGGACGAGCATGACACTGCGCAAGATCTTCACGCTCTACACCGCCTGTTTCCTCGGCGTGACAGTCCTTCTCGGGATCGCCGAGTCGGCCTTCGGGCTCTCCCAGCGGTGGATCGGCTGGCTCTTCATGGGCCTGTCGCTCGGCATCTACATCGTCATCGGCATCATCACGAGGACGTCGAACGCCGACCAGTACTACGTCGCGGGGCGGAACGTCCCGGCGATCTACAACGGGATGGCGACGGGCTCCGACTGGATGTCGGCGGCGTCCTTCATCTCGATGGCCGGGACGCTCTCCGTGCAGGGCTTCAGCGGCCTCGCCTACATCATGGGCTGGACGGGAGGCTACCTCCTCCTGGCCGTCCTGCTCGGGCCATACCTGAGGCAGTTCGGGGCGTACACCATTCCCGACTTCCTCGGCGCCCGCTACGAGGGGAACGCCGCCCGGATCATCGGCGTCGTCGCCGCCATCACCTGCTCCTTCACCTATCTCATCGCGCAGGTCACGGGCGTCGGCCTCATCGTCTCCCGGTTCATCGGCCTCGACTTCAAGATCGGCTGCTTCGTCGGCCTGATCGGCGTCCTCTTCTGCTCCGTCCTCGGCGGGATGAAGTCCGTCACGTGGACGCAGGTCGCCCAGTACATCATCCTGATCACCAGCTACCTCGTTCCGGTCGTCTACCTCTCCTTCAAGCTCTTCATGGTGCCCGTGCCGCAGGTGATGTACGGCAAGGTCATGCAGCAGAACAGCGCCCGCGCGATCGAGATCACCGCCGACCCGGCGGAGAAGGCGACGCGCGAGCTCTGGAAGAAGGACGCCGACGAGGTCGCCGCGAAGCTGAAGGCGGCCGACCTCTCCTACGCCGAGAAGGAGAAGCTGACGGGCGCCAAGAAGAAGTTCGACGGCCTCGCGACGGCCCCGGCCAAGGAAGGCGCGAAGGTCGCGAACTACCTCGAGGTCCCGAAGGGCGTCAAGATGTGGAACTTCCTCGCGCTGACCTTCTGCCTGATGGTCGGCACGGCGGGGCTCCCCCACATCCTGACGCGCTACTACACGACCCCGTCCGTGCGCGAGGCGCGGACGTCGGTCGGGTGGTCGCTCTTCTTCATCGCCCTCCTCTACATCACCGCCCCCGCCTATGCCGCGTTCGCGCGCAACGCGGTCTTCACCAACCTCGTCGGCTCGTCCGTCGACAAGCTCCCGGCCTGGGTCAACCTCTGGCAACCGGCCGGCCTCTTCTCGATCGTCGACAAGCTGAAGGACGGCGTCGTCCAGTTCGCCGACTTCGTCGTCACGTCGACGGACTTCGTCGTCCTCGCCACGCCCGAGATCGCCGGCCTTCCCTTCGTCATCACCGGCCTCGTCATGGCGGGCGGCCTCGCGGCGGCCCTCTCCACGGCCGACGGCCTCCTCCTGACGATCTCGAACGCCATCTCCCACGACCTCTACTACAACGTCATCAACCCGAAGGCCACGCTCACGAAGCGCCTCATCATCACGAAGATCCTCCTCGTGGTCACGGCCCTCATCGCGGCGTGGGTCGCGACGGTGCGGCTCGGGATCATCGTCGAGATGGTCGCGTGGGCCTTCAGCCTGGCGGCGGCGTCGTTCTTCCCCGTCCTCGTCCTCGGCATCTGGTGGAAGCGCGCGAACCGCCCCGGGGCCGTCGCCGGGATGCTCGTCGGATTCGGGCTCACGCTCTACTACCTCATCGGCAGCCGCTTCTTCGGCGTCTCGTGGTTCGGGACGAACACCGTCGCGTGCGGCGTCTTCGGGATGCCGGTCGGCTTCCTCACCACGATCGTCGTCTCGCTCATGACGGCCCCCCCTTCGCAGGCCGTCATGGACCTCGTCACCTCCGTCCGCTACCCGAAGACGGGCCAGGCGAACAAGGGCCGCGTCTCCTTCGGCGTCGAGGGCTGAAGGCCACCCACCCCGATTCCCCGAGAGGGGGGAGCCCGGCGGGCTCCCCCCTCTTCTTTTTCGCCAGGCCCCGGCACTGACGGAGAATCCACCCGATGGACACGACCTCGACGAAGCTCGTCCTGATGATCCGCTTCGTCGCCTTCCTCGCCTTCTTCTACCTCCTCCTCGACTTCCTCGTCTCGCGGCTGATCCGCAATCCCGCGAGCAAGGTCCGGGGCTTCTTCTCCCTCGTCGCCTCCCCCCTGACGCGCCCCGTCCGTTCCTTCCTCCCGCCCTCGGCGACCGACGACCAGGTCCGTTTCGCCGCAATCGGTCTCGTCGGCCTCGTTTGGGCCGCTGTCTTCTTCCTGTCCCGATGAGGGTCGGCGATCTCTTCCGCCGGCTCAGCCTGACCACGCGGCTCGGCCTCGCCTTCACGTTCATCCTCGCGGTGGCAGCCGTTGCACAGACCGTTCTCTACCTGAGGTTTCAGGACCAGATGCTCGGGGAGGCCGACGCCTCCTACAAGACGCTCGCCACGGCCATCCAGGCCGCCGCCACGCGGATCGGTCCCGGCGGCTCGAAGGACCCGAAGGCTCTCGAGGAGTTCCGCGAGAAGCTGAAGGAGAAGGGGGTCCGCGAGATCCGGATCAAGCAGGGGGGCCGGCTGCTCACCGGGGAGATGCCCGCGGAGGCTCCGCCGACGGGACGGAGGCGGCCGCGCAGCGCGCCGGTGCCGCAGGACATCGAGATCGAGGGGGTCGTCGGCGAGGGGCCGGGGTCCGGCGAGATCGTCGTCCCGCTCGTCATCGAGCGGCGATACCTCGGCCAGGTCACGATCAAGTACTCGCTCGAGAACATCCGGGCCGAGCTCGAGGGGAACTTCCGGAGCGGCCTCTACGCCCTCCTCGGCGTCTTCGCCGTCGGCCTCGCCGTCATCCTCGTCGTCACGCGGAACGCGACGCGGCCCGTGGAGGCGGTGGCCGAGGCGGCCCGCCAGGTGGCCGACGGGCACCTCGACGTCGTCGTACCGGTCGACCGGGCCGACGAGATCGGGCAGCTCGCCGTCGCCTTCAACCGGATGACCTCCGCGCTCCGCGAGCGGCAGGACCTCCTCGCCCGGCTCTCGGCCGCGGAAAAGAGGGCCGAGATCGGCCACCTCGCCGCGGGCCTCGCGCACGAGATCAAGAACCCGCTCAACGCCCTGTCCCTCGGCCTCGACGTCCTCAGGCGCCGCCACCGCCCCGCCGACGAGGCCGCGGCCGCCGACCAGTCCACGCGCATCGAGGCGCTGCGGGGAGAGATCAACCGGCTCGCGACCCTCATCAACAACTTCCTCGCCTTCGGGCGCCCGCTCTCGCTCACGATCGCCCCCGTCGATGCGCTGACCCTCGTCCGCGACACCCTCGCGGAGCTCTCGGAGACGGCGGAGCGGGCCCACGTCGCGATCGACGCCGACCTGCCGGCAGAGCTTCCCCGCGTCCCGGCCGACGGCTCGCTGCTGAAGTCCGCCGTCTGGAACCTGGTCCAGAACGGCATCCAGACGATGGAGCGGGACGGGGGCAGGCTCGCGGTGACGGCGCACGTCGCCCCCGGGACCCCGGAAGAAGCTCCGCGCCTCGTCTTCTCCTTCGAAGACGAGGGTCCGGGCATCGAGCCCGCCCACCTCGCGCGCCTGTTCGAGCCCTGGTTCTCCACGAAGGAGGGGGGCGTGGGGCTGGGCCTGGCGATGGTGAAGCGGATCGTCGAGGAGCACGGGGGCCGGGTGGAGGCCGGGAACCGGGACGGAGCCAGGGGCGCCGTCTTCCGCATCCGGCTCCCCCTCGCGATCGCGGCTTCGGAGTAACCTCGCCCAAGTGAACGACCGCGCGCCGCTCGCGACCCTTCTCGTCGTCGACGACGAGAAGCACCAGCGCGAATCCCTCCAGATGATCCTCGAGGACGAGGGGTACCGCGTGTCGGCCGCGGCCGACGGCCGGCAGGCCCTCGCCCTCGCGGCCGAGACGCACCCCGAGGTCGTCCTGACCGACCTGAAGATGCCGGGCCTCTCGGGAATGGACCTCGTCCGCGCCCTCTCCGAGCACCCGTCGCCGCCCCGCGTCATCCTCATCACCGCGCACGGCTCGGTCGAGCGGGCGCGCGAGGCGCACCGGCTCGGCGCGTTCGACTACATGAGCAAGCCCGTCGTCGCCGACGAGCTCCTCTTCCGCGTCGAACGCGCGCTCGAGAGCCACAGGCTCGCCGAGAAGGCGCTCCGCCTCGAACGGCGGCTCAGGGGGGACGGCCTCGAGGCGGCGGTCGGCGAGAGCGCCGCGATGCGCGAGGTCTTCCGCCTCGTCGAGAAGATCGCCCCCACGCAGTCGACCGTCCTCGTGAGGGGCGAGTCGGGCACCGGCAAGGAGCTCGTCGCCCGCGCGATCCACTCGCGCTCCGGCCGCTCGGCCCGGCCGTTCCACGCCATCAACTGCGCCGCCATCCCCGAGAACCTCCTCGAGAGCGAGCTCTTCGGGCACGAGCGGGGGAGCTTCACCGGCGCCGACGCCCGAAAGGCCGGGCTCTTCGAGGCCGCCTCGGGCTCGACCCTCTTCCTCGACGAGATCGGCGACCTCTCGCTCCCGCTGCAGGGAAAGATCCTCCGCGCGCTCCAGGAACGGGAGGTGCGGCGCGTGGGTGGCAACGAGACGATCGCCGTCGACGTCCGGGTCGTCGCCGCCACGAACCGCGACCTCGAGGCGATGATGAAGGCGGGACAGTTCCGCGAGGACCTCTTCTACCGCCTCAACGTCATCCCCATCGTCCTGCCGCCCCTGCGCGAGCGGTCCAGCGACATCCCGGCCCTCGTCCACCGCTTCCTGGAGAAGGCGAACGCCACGCACGGCACCGGCGTCGCGGAGATCGACCCGGGCGTCCTCGACCTCCTCGTCCGCCACCCCTGGCCGGGGAACATCCGGCAGCTGGAGAGCGTCGTCGAGCGGGCCGTCCTCCTCTGCGAAGGGTCGGTCGTGAAGCCCTCGGACCTCCCTCTCGAGATCCGCCTCCAGACCGCTCCCGCCGCACGCCCCTACGGCTTCGAGATCCCGCAGGAGGGAATCGACATCGAGGAGCTGGAGCGCCAGCTCATCGTCCAGGCGATGGAGCGCTCGGGCTGGGTCATCGCGCGGGCCGCGCGCCTCCTCGGCCTCACCTACCGCACGCTCCAGTACCGGCTCGAGAAGTTCGGGATCCGGAAGCCCGCCTGACGCCGGGGAAGCGGGCGTCTCGTCCGGCGGGCGGCCGACGTACCATCCCAGAAACCCGACCCGGCACTGGAGGCGTAGACGGTGGAGATGACGTACAGACCCACGACCCTCGGAGAGCTCGTCGAAGCCGGCTACCGCCACCGCTCCGTCCGCGACGAGATGCGCGAGAACCTTCTCGCGATGCTCGCCCGCGGCGAGAACCCCTTCCCGGGCATCCTCGGCTACGACCGGACGGTCGTCCCCGCCCTCGTCAACGCCGTCCTGGCCCGGCACGACCTGATCCTCCTCGGCCTGCGCGGGCAGGCGAAGACGCGCATCCTGCGCGCCCTCGTGAACCTCCTCGACGAGGAGACGCCCGTCATCGCCGGCTCCGAGCTGAACGAGTCCCCCTTCGCCCCGTTCACGAAGTACGCCCGGAGCCTGGCCGCCACCGCCGGCGACGACGTTCCCGTCGCCTGGCTCCCGCGCGAGGCGCGCTACCGCGAGAAGCTCGCGACGCCCGACGTGACGATCGCCGACCTCATCGGCGACGTCGACCCCGTGAAGGCGGCGACGCTGAAGAAGACGTTCGCGGACGAGGAGGTGATCCACTACGGGATCGTCCCCCGGACGAACCGCGGCATCTTCGCCATCAACGAGCTGCCCGACCTCGCCCCGCGCATCCAGGTGGGCCTCCTGAACATCCTCGAGGAGCGCGACCTCCAGATCCGCGGCTTCCCGGTGCGGATCCCGCTCGACGTCGTGATGGTCTTCTCGGCGAACCCCGAGGACTACACGAACCGCGGGAACATCATCACGCCGCTGAAGGACCGGATCGCCTCGCAGATCCTCACCCACTACCCGCGCGACGTCGCCACCGCGAAGGCGATCACCGACCAGGAGGCCTGGAGCGAGCGAAGGCTCGACGGCATCGAGGTGCGGCTGCCCGACTCCTTCAAGACCCTCGTCGAGGAGGTCGCCTTCGCCGCCCGCCGGAGCGACCTCGTCGACCAGGCCTCGGGCGTCTCGGCCCGGATGCCGATCGCGATGCGCGAGCTCCTCGTGTCGAACATGGAACGGCGTGCCGTCCTCACCGGAGAGAAGGTCGTCGCCCCGCGCCTCGTCGACCTCTTCGCGACGCTCCCTGCCATCACGGGGAAGGTGGAGATGGTCTTCGAGGGCGAGCAGCAGGGGGCCGAGATCGTCGCCCGCAGGCTGATCGGCGACGCGGTCAAGGCCCTCTTCGACGCGACCTTCCCGCCCATCGACGGCCCCCGTGCCCGCGGCGATCGCTCGCGCCGCCGCGAGACCGAGGAGGACGAGGCCGGCCCGTTCGGCCGCGAGCGGAACCCGCCCCCCATCGCCGGCCCCTACGGGCCCGTCGTGAACCATTTCCGCAGCGAGAGGAAAGCTGGTCCTCTCCGACGAGACCCCGTTCGCGAGGCACCTCGCCGACCTCGACGCCATCGACGGCCTCGCCGAGCTCGTCGCCTCGAACGGGAAGCCGGCCGACGACTTCGAGCGGGCCTTCCTGATGGAGCTCGTCCTCGAGGGGCTCGTCCTGAGCCTGAGGATCGCGCGTGAGGATCTCGACTCGACCGTCACTTATGCGGAGATGGCCCGACTGAACCTGATGAGGAGCCGGGGGTAGAGCCGCTCGCCCGGGGCTCCTCCCGGTGGACTCTCCGCGGCAACCTCGCGGCCGGGGATCGCAGACCCTCCGCCAGGAGGAGTCCGAGGAGGAGGAAGGTCCCGAACGAGCCCTGGACGAAGAAGCGGTCGATCGTCACCTGGGCAAGCCCGACGGGATCCCAATGCACGGCGAACGCGACGAACCCGACTCCGATCGGAGCGACGGTCAGCGCCCCGGCAGCGACAGCGGCGCGGCGGGCGAGGACTCGCGGTTGGAGAAGGGCCAGGAGCGCGAGGAGCGGCCAGAGGATTCCCCAGCTCCGGACCGAAACGAGGCGCGAAAGGAAGTACGGCACGACCGACGAGACCTTCCGGGCCATGACCGCCGGCTCCAGCCGCATCTGCGACACGAGAGATCCATAGTCCTCGTCGTACCGGTTTGGGATCTCCGACCGGAACGCGTGCAGCAGGGCGACGGATCCGCCGACGAACACCGCAGCCAGAAGAAAGGCGGTAGCGGCCCTTCGGAGCCGAGCCCTGAAAGCGGTTCCCCGTCGCGCCCACAGGGCGTGCAGCTCCACGGCACCGGCGACCCCGAGCAAACACAGGACGAGCGGGAGCCCTTCGTTCTTCGTGAGGACGGCCGCGGCGAAGAGCAGGCCGGCGGCGACGGACGCCCTGAAGCGGGCTCCGCCACAGAGGAGGACGCTGAGGCCGCCCCCGAGGAACGCCGCGAGCGGCACGTCCGAGAACGCTCCCGCGGCACCCCCGTGGGTCTCGAAAGCGACGAAGGGCGTCATCGCGGCGAGCGAGGTACCCGCGGCTGCGGCCAGTCCGCTTATCGTGAGGACCCGGACGGTGCGAAACAGAACGGCCAGGAGGGCGACGAAGAAAAGCGGGTGGACGGCTCGTCCCGCCCTCTGGTCCTCAGGGGCGGAGACGACCTCGAGGCCCGTCACCTGAACGAGCGCGACGAGCGGAGGGTACTGCGGATGCGAAACCCAGACCCAGGGATCCGTGAACGCGCCCGGCGTCGCCGTGCCTCCGAATCGCATGAGTCTGGCCTGGGGGCTCCAGGTCATCTGTCCGTCCCAGTCGAGAACGGGCGACAGGAGCGCTCCGACGAGGAGTACCAGGCCCGTCGCTCCGACGAACGCCCCGGTACAGATGCCAAGAAAAGACGGACGGCGAAGCCTCCCCGCCGAGAGGTGCCTCAGGCCCGCCGCGGCACCGATCAGCACAGGAAGCAGAACGATCGGCAGGAGGGTGGTCCGCCGCAACGGAAGACCTCCCAGGCGCGAGGCGGCGAGCGCGAGAGTGCCGCACCAGGCCGCACCCAGGAGCCACGCCATCGCGAGACGGGAGACGACCGGGCACCGAAGCGGCCGGGGCAGCAGGCTCGAGATCGGCCACCCGGCGACGAGGGGTACGCAGGCCGAGAGGACGCCGGCCGCGATCGGCGCATCCCCAGCGAGACTCGCCGTCACCTGGTCCTCTCGGCGACCTGCTCGGGATACTTACGCCAGCGGCCGTCCGCCGTTCGGAAAACGACGCGTATGGATACCGTGGAACCGACCGCGACTCCCTGCGCCAGGGTCAGGCGATAGCCGGCACGGGGGCAAGGTCCGATCTCGGGAAGCGCGGCCTCCACGTCGGGCCGCGGCTCACGCGAGACCTGGAAGATCGGTACCGAAAGGCCGCCGACGAGGACCGCCGCGACGTCACATGGGACTGCCCCGTTCCCCTGGCACCATCCGCGAATTCGGATCCGGCCCGTCGCGTCGAAGGAGACCTCGTCCACGGACGCCACCAGCGAGTCGTCTTCCCGGCCGAGGGACCCAGGATCGAGAGGCTCGAAAACCGGGACCTCGCCGGTGACGACCGGCGCGGAGTCGTCGCTCTCGATGACGACGGTGGCGAGAAGCCGTCCGGAGGGCTTGCCCGCCAGTTCGTCGAATCGCTTCAGGAGGACGGGCCGTCGCGGGAGCAGGGCCTGCCGAAGAGCGATGGCGTTGAGGGCACCCGCGCCGTACGGATCCACCAGTACGAGATAGGACCCGTCGGGCGGGACGACCCCCCGAATCCTGTCGACCGCCTCGGAAAAGCCGGGACCGCGCTCGTAAGAGACCAGGGTCGCGACCGGCTTGTGTCTCGCCCACAGGAACGTTTCCCGCGCACCGACGACCGCTCGCGCCCAGAACGGAGCGACGGCGAGAACCGCCGCCAGGACGGCGATTCGAACGCCAGTCCGTCGAATCTCGCCGGAAGCGCGCCCCCTTCCCGTTCCGAGCCCCTCGGTCACGGTCGGAGGATCTCACGTGCATGCACATTCGACACACGGAACCACCTGTCGCCGTCGTCCCGCCCCCTTCACAGCCGGCCCGCCGACGGAGGGCCTTATGGCACCCCCCGAGGGGCTGGCGGCCCCCCCGCGTGGGCCGGGGGGGCCCCCCCCCCCCCCCCCCCTTGAGCGGAGATGGCGCGGCTCACCTCATGAGGGGGGGGCGGGCCGCGCCGAGAAGGAACTTCGGCTTCTCTTTGCGCCCTCCCCTTTGGGGGGGGTTGGCCGCCTCCGGTTCTCACCAGACCCACCCCGCCCGCCACGTCCCCCGCCCCCACCCCAGCCCGCGCCGCCCCCCCCCCGCCGCCGCCGAGAGGGGCCCGTGCCAACAATCTTGTTCCCCGGCGCCCCCCCCCCCCCCCCCCCCCCCCCCCCCCCCCCCCCCCCCCCCCCCCCCCCCGCCCGGGCCCCTGGGGGGCCCCCCCCCCCCCCCCCCCCCCCCCCCCCCCCCCCCCCCCCCCCCCCCCCGATGCGGCCCCCCCCCCCCCCCCCCCCCCCCCCCCCCCCCCCCCCCCCCCCCCCCCCCCCCCCCCCCCCCCGCCCCCCCCCCCCCCCCCCCCCCCCCCGGCCCCCCCCCCCCGCCCCCCGGCCCCCCCCCCCCCCCCCCCCCCCCCCCCCCCGCCCCCCCCCCGGCCCCCCCCCCCCCCCCCCCCCCCCCCCCCCCCCCCCCCCCCCCCCCCCCCCCCCCCCCCCCCCCCCCCCCGCCCCCCCCCCCCCCGCCCCCCCCCCCCCCCCCCGCGCCCCCCCCTCCCGGCGCCTGCTGGCTGGGCGCGATCCGGCGGGGAGGACCTCCCGGTCTCGTTCCTCTTCGACGGCGAGCTGAGGCCACCGGCCTCCTTCCGCCGCGTCCCCCGGCCCGACGTCGCGAACGCGTTCCCCGAGCTGGGCCCGTGCGAGAGCGCCGGTTACGAGGCCGAGTTCCCGTTCGAACCGGGAGACGACGGGACGAGGGAGCTGCGCGCCATCTTCCGCGCGCGAGACGGGCGCTTCCGGATCTACCCGGTCCGAACGTTCACCTGGGGCCCGGAGACGGGACGCTGAGCCGGACTGCCGCGCGGGGGGTCACCTCGGGGCCGACCCGGGAGAGCGCACCGCCACCAGCGTGAATCGCCGCGGAGGGTAGACGCGCCGACGGTCCGCCGTCTCGAAGACCACCTCGAGGAGGTGCTCGCCCGGGGGTATCGCGTCGATTCCGAAGTACGCCTCGTAGCCGGCCCGGGACGTGTCGCCGACCTCGGGGATCGCAGCGGCCACGTCGGGCCGGGCCGTCCGCACGATGCGCTCCGGCGCGACGATGGCCCCGTCGACGCGGAACTCCACGGGAATGACGAGGCCACCTCCGCGCTCCTGGCACCAGCCCCGGACGCGGAGAGGCGCCGTGACGACGGCCGTCCCGGCCGGGTCGTCGACCGAGGAAAGCAGCTCGGGGTCCGTCCATTTGAAGGTCCTGGAGCGCATGGGGGCGGCCGTCGACTCCCAGATCGTGACCGAGAGGTAGCGGCCGCGGCTGATCCGGCCCAGCGCCTCGCTTTCGTAGCGATAGATGCGAAGCGGACGGAGGTCCGGCGATCCGCTGTCGTGGGTGACGACGAGGGCGCCGGGCGGCGCGACGACCGGCCGTCCGCGTTCCAGTTCCTGCCACTTGACGGCGGGGCCGAGCGCGGCCAGGTGGACGTACAGGGCCGGGGCCACGAGAAGGGGGCGGCCGAGAAGGTCCGGTGCAGCCCGGAGCGCGGCCATCGCGGCGACCGGAGGGCTCGGGGTACGCGCGACCTCGACGATCGCCGGCACGGCGGGAAGCGCCACGAATGCCAGGAGAGCCGTGGCCCCGGCCGCAGCCGGGAGATGTGCCCGGACTCGAAGCACGGTCAGGCCGAGCCCGGCCGCGAGCGGCGCGGCGGCCAGGAGGGGCAGCGCGTATCGCGGTGCCGTTTGCGGGTTGAGCGTCGCCACCGAGAGGAGGAGCAGCGGGACGAAGACGATCGCGAGCCGGCGGGCCGCACGGGGCACGAGCACGATCCCCGCCGCGGCGGCGCCCCACGCCAGGGTTGCCGGGAGCGGCCCGCCGAAGGGGTCGACGAGCCAGCGGGCCCAGTGAGAGGCCAGGGCCATCGCCGAGAGGGGCGGCGTGTCGAACTCCCGGACCCACCTGGCGATCTCGCGGGCGGACGCGAGGTACCTGTCGATCCCGCCCGAGGTCGCGACGACCGGCGCATACGCCGCGAGCACCGTCGCGAGTCCCGCCCCGGCGGCGAACGTCACGCGCACGGCGCCGCCCGGGCCGCGAAAGGTCCCCCACGCCGCGACGGCGGCGAGCGGCAGCAGGGCGACGGCGACCTGCGGGCGGACGGCGGCGCACGCCCCGGCGGCCATCGCCGCGGCGACGAGACGCCCACCGGACGGCGCGCCCTCGCACCGCAGGAGGAGGAGAGCGGCGAGGAAGAACGCGGCGGCGCCCAGGGAGTCCGAGAGAGGACGGACCGAGTGGAGCCACACCGCCGGCACGACGGCCCACAGGAGCGCGGCCCAGAGCGCCTCCTTCCGGCCCGCACCCAGCTCCCGCGCCAGGAGGGCGAGGAGCCCCACGGCGGCGAGGCCCGCGACGACGGCGAGACCGAGCGTCGCGGCGAACGGCTCGATCCCCGCGAGGACGAGAAGCCGCGCAGGGAGGACGAACAGCGGGTAGCCGGGAGGATGCGGATGGTTGACGCGGACGTCGATCCCGTCGCGGGCCGCCGCGGAGAAGAGGAGCTCGTCCCACTCCCAGGGGTCCGGCGCGAGGGTCAGGAGACGGAGGACGGCCACGGCCGCGAGCAGGGCCCAACCCAGGGCCCCGAGGGTCCGGCGGCTCGGAAGCCCGCCGCTCTTCTCCAGAAGCTCGCGCACCGTTCTCCTCCGCCTCAGGCCGTCCGCAGCTCGGCACTCCAGAGGAGCTCGTGGAGGAAGTGGGCGCGCGTCATCACGCCCGAGGTGAGCTGTCCGGCCGCGTTCGCGAGCCCTTCGGCGTCGACCGGCCGGCCCAGGACGACCTCGTAGGCGTTCCGGACGAAGGCCTCGTCGTCGAGCGCCGCGCCGTGCGCCAGGAGCCCGCGCGCCACGGCAGCCTCCCCCGGAAACGACTCGTCCGCCAGCGGAATGGCCGTCTCGGGGGCCGGGGGCGAACTGCGGAGGATGGTCTCGAGCTTCTCTGCCACGGGGGCCGTCGGGACCGGCCTCGGGTCGGGCCGGCTGGCCAGCTGGTGAAGCACCGTCGGGAGCCGTGCCTCTCCCGCCGCGAGCGCGCCGAGCACGTCCGACACCGCGGCCTCTTCCGGAGACCAGCCCGCCGTCCAGAGGAGCGCCGTCCGGGCCTGCCCGTCGGGAGTCAGGCCGGCGAGCGCTCCCGCCACGCAACGAATCAGCTCGCCGTACGCGGCGGCGCCCTCGGCCCCGCTCCTCGCGACACCCTCCTCGAATCCGGCGATCCGGAACCACGGAAGGGGCTGCGGGTCGCCGGACACTTCGAGAGTCCGCTCCAGCAGAGGCGACCCGAGGTCCTCGAACCAGGCGAGGTGCTCGGCAACGAGATCCAGCTCGACGCGGTAACGGCCCGGCGCGAGCGGCGCCACCGGCTCCAGGGTCAGGTCGACGGAGCCGCCGGGCGGAACGTCGTCCGTGAGCGCGGTCCTGGACCAGACCCAGTCCACCTCCTCGTCGCCGCGGAAGAGGTGGGCGCCGAGCGCGACCGTTCCCGCGTTCTCTCCGAGACCCGGAGCCCGCCACGGGCTCCTTCCCGTGTTCGTCGCGCGAACGGCGAGCGCGACCCCGTCGCCGGGCCGGCAGCTCCCGGGTTCCGAAAGGACCTCGAGCCGCGCGGCCAGGTCCGGAAGGACGGAGACGCGGCTCTCCTTCTTCTTCTGGCAGACGAAGACCGCCCGGTCGCCCGGCGTCGCCACGCAGCGGACATCGTCGAATCCGGTGTCGGAGAGCATCGCCGCCATCGCCCCGACCGACGGAACGAACCAGTTGAAGACCGCCTCCTTGGCGTCGGGCGAGTTCTCGACGTACCCCATGGGGTGAAGATTCCGCGTCAGCGGGCCGGTCACGTAGGGGACCGCTCCCGTCGGGACGAGCTCCGGCAGGAGGACGGCGGTCTCGAGGATCAGCAGGTCGCCCGTGACCGCGTAGAGCCGCTCGAGCCCCTGGACGAGGTGCTTGAGGTGGTAGACGAGGCCGAGCGCCAGCGTCACGTCGAAGACGCCGACCGTCTCCTCGGAGAGGTCGTAGACCGACATCCTCCGGAACTCCATCGGGAGGCCGAGGGCGCGTGCGACGAACGCCGCCTGACGGACCTGGTGCCGCTGGGCGTCGATCCCGAGGACCCGCCGGGCCCCGCGCTTCTTCGCCTCGACGGAATAGAAGCCCGCGTTGCAGCCGACGTCGAGGACGGACCGTCCGGTCAGGTCCTCGGGGAGAGCCGTGGAGATCACCGCCCAGGTCGGGAGTGGGTGGTCGTCCGCCTCTCCCGCCACGCTCCCGCCCTTCGTCACCACGCCATCGCCGAGGTCGATCCGGTGAAACCAGGGCTGCAGCCGCTCGACTCCGGATCTCTTTTCGTCAGGGGTCATCGTCGCTCCTCAGTAGGGACGCTCCGGGGTCGGCCGGGCGCACCAGAACCCGAGAGAAGTGCTTCTCTCGTCCTGGGTCTCACTCCCGGAGTCCGGGCCGGGGGTCCTGGTCGTAGGATCTCACGCGTATGGACGTCCGCTACGGGGAGCTGCCTCTCGACCTCCTCCGCGCGCTCTTCACGTTCGAAGAGCTGAAGAAGCTCTTCCTCGACCTCGTCACCCGGCTCGGGGGAGACGTCGAGGAGGCGATGGAGGTGATGCGGCGGCTGCAGGAGCGGGGCATCCTCGACCCGGCCCTCGACCTCGACGACTTTCTCGCCGCTCTCGAGGAGAAGGGGATCGTCGGGCGGGACGCCGACGGCGCCCTCGCCCTCGCGGGTGCCGGCGAGCGGCAGATCCGGCGGGCCGCCTTCGAGGAGATCTTCACGTCCCTGCAGAAGTCGGGCGGCGGCCTCCACGCGCTCCCGCGCGCCGGGACGGGGAGCGAACAGCTCGAGGAGACGCGCCCCTGGGAGTTCGGCGACGACCTCTCGCGCCTCGACGGCATCCGGACCGTGACGAACGCCGCCCGGCGCGACCCGGAGACGCTCGCGCTCGCGCCGGAGGACTTCGAGGTCCACGAGGTGGAGCACCAGTCGGCCTGCGCCACCGCGATCGCCATCGACATCTCCCACTCGATGATCCTCTACGGCGAGGACCGCTTCACCCCCGCCAAGAAGGTCGCCCTGGCGCTGACCGAGCTGATCCTCTCGAAGTACCCGAAAGACACGATCGACGTCGTCCTCTTCGGCGACGACGCCGTCCAGGTGCCGATCGACTCGCTCTCGAAGGCCCAGGTCGGCCCGTTCCACACGAACACGAAGGCGGGCCTCGCCCTCTGCCGCGGCATCCTCCAGGGGCGCCGCTCGCGCAACCGCCAGCTCTTCCTCATCACCGACGGCAAGCCGTCGTGCATCCGCGAGAACGGCCAGCTCTACAAGAACCCGTTCGGCCTCGACCTGAAGATCGTCAACCGGACGCTCGACGAGGCGGAGCGCTGCCGCCGCGAGGGGATCCAGCTGACGACCTTCATGCTCGCGACCGACCCGGGCCTCGTCGACTTCGTCGACACGCTCACGAAGGTCGCGCGGGGAAGGGCCTACTACGCCGCCTCGGACGACCTGGCGTCGTTCGTCTTCCGCGACTACATCCGGAACCGCCGCAAGCTGTTCCGGTAGGCGCAACGCGGCGGGCGTCCCGCGGAGCGTCAGGCGCGCCGGGTGGCCCCCTAGAATCGTCCGGTGCGCCGGCTCTCCCTGCTCATCGCGAGCCTCCTCGCGGCGATCGCCTTTTCCTGGCCCCTTCCGTCGCGGCTCGACACCGTCCTGCGCGACCCCTACGACGCCCAGACGCAGGCGTGGGTCGTCGCCTGGGTCAGTCACGCCCTGACGAGCGACCCGTCCTCTCTCTACCAGGCCAACGCCTTCGCCCCCGCCCGCGACGTCCTCGCCTTCTCCGAGCCCCTCCTCGGGTACGGTCTCCTCGCGGTTCCGCTGGGCGCGGCCGGGCTCTCGCCCGCGGGCGTCCTCAACGCGCTCTGCATCCTGGTGCTCGGCCTGTCCGTCTTCTCGATCGCCTGCCTCGCCCTCGAGCTGGGCGCCAGCCCCGGCGCGGCCCTCGTCGGTGCGGCCAGCGCGGGTTTCGGGGCGCTCACGACCGTGCAGTTCGGGTTCGTCTCGTTCACCGCTTTCGGCGGCATCGCCTGGATGGTGCTCTTCGCCAGGCGCCTCTTGCGCGGCGGAACGCTGCGCGACGCGGCGCGCCTCGCTCTGGCCACGGCGGTAACGGCGTACTTCTCCCTCCACTTCCTCGCCTTCGGCCTCGGCACCGTGCTGGTGCTGGGGATCGCACATCTCTTCGTCGCCCCAGGGCCCACGCTGCGGCACGCCGGGCCCAGGATGGCGGCGGCGTTCGCCCTGGCAGGGCTCCTCCTGCTTCCCGTCGCCATACCGCTCCTGCGCGTCAGGGACAACGAGGGTTTCAAGCGGGAACGCGGAGAGATGTCGAGGTTCTCCGCCTCGCCGGTCCACTTCGTCTCGACGACCTCGTTCAACCCGGGGCAGGCCTTCCTGCCGGGCCGCAACGACTCGGAGATGGCGCTCTACCCGGGAACGGTCGCGCTCGCCCTCGCTTTCGCCGGGCTCGTGCTCGTGCGCCGCGCCCCGGCGCTTCCCGCGCTCGCCGGCACGGGGGCGCTCGTCGCCGCGACCGGGGCACTCGGGGCGATGGGCCTCAACGCCCCGTTCTGGCCCGCGCTCACGTTCCTGGCGCCGCCGCTCTTCGGCGGCATCCGGGTAGCCGCACGTTTCGGCTTCGTCCTCCAGATCGGCATGGGGCTCCTCGCCGCCTGGGGCGCCGGAAAGCTCCTCGTGCTCGCAAGAGACCGAGCGGCCCGCTTTCTCGCGACCGGAGCGCTCCTCGTCCTCGTCGCCTTCGACGCGAGGCAGTCGCTTCCGTTCTCCTTCCACCCCGAGAGCGAGCCTTCCCCCGCGGACGCCTTCCTCGCCCGTCACTTCACCGGGGGCCCGATCCTCCACCTGCCCCTGACCCACTCGCCGGTGGAAGCGCGGCTCCTCTACGCCTCGACCCGCGGTTTCCCCAGGATCGTCAACGGCACCCTGAGCTACGTGCCGGCGGGGCACCTGGCCCTCGCGGCCCGGTTCGCGGCTGGTCCTCTCGACCCGGCTCTCCTCGCCCGGCTCGAGTCGTGGCCCGTCGGCGTGATCGTCCTTCACGACCACTGGATGCCGCCCGCGGACCGGGCCCGGGTCCTGCTCTTCCTCGACGAGGCCCGGGCCGCCGGACGGCTGTCCGGGCCGCTGCGGTTCGGCCACGGGAACGGTCAGGACTGGCTGTTCGGCGTCGTGAAGAACGGGGCGGTCGCATCCCCTGCGGAGCTCGCGGGGCACGACCTCGGGGCCGAGGCGGACGAGTGGGCCGTCCGCGTGGAAAGAGCGCGCGACACCGATGCGGCCAGGATCGACGACTCCCTGACCGGTTCGGTGGACGGTCCGGCGGAGGGCGAAGCCGTCCAGGGAAGGCTCCTCGTCCGCGGCTGGGCTCGTACGGAGGAAGAGGATCTCGGGATCGCCTTCCTCATCGACGGCGAGATCCGGATGCCGTCCTCCTTCCGCCGCGTCTCCCGGCCCGACGTCGCGAACGCTTTCCCGCGTCTCGGGACGTGCGCGACGGCGGGTTACGAGGCCGAGTTCCCGCCCGGAGCCGGCGACGAAGGGAAGAGGGAGCTGCAGGCCCTCTTCCGCACCCGGGATGGGCGTTTCCGGCTCTACCCGGTGCGGACGTTCAGCTGGAGGCCGTAGGCCGGGCGCGACGGTCGCGCCTTCGCGGCTACGGGGCCTCCGGCAGCCGTCACTCGCCCGGGAGGAAGAGCACCGTCCGCGAGGCGAGGGAGGCGGGCAGCCGCCGGGCGATGGTCCGGCGCAGCTCGGCGGGCGTTCCGCGGAGCGTCAGGTGCGTCAGGACGAGGGCCTCGTTCGCGAAGAGGTCCGCCCGCTCGGCGATGTCGTCGACGTGCAGGTGACCGTAGTTGCGGGCGCGCGAAACGTCCGCCGGCTCGACGAACGAGCACTCGAGGAGGAAGACCTTCGCCTCGAACGCCTCGCGCGGCGCGCTCTCGAACATGCCGACGCCGGTGTCGCCGGAGAAGGCGACGAGCGGCCTCGGGGTCCGCCTGGTCACGACCTCGCCCCCCAGGATCGCCGCCCGGATCTCCTCCTCCGGCCGGCCCTGCCACGCGGGGACGAGGCGGTGCCGCACCTCCGACGCGACGAATCCGACCGTGGGGACCCGGTGGTCCGAACGGAAGGCCGAGACGGAGAGGTCCTTGCGCAGGTCGACGGATTCGCCCGGACCGAGCCCCTCGACCGTCACGTGGTACCCGACCCCTTCGAGCCCCTCGTGGAGGGCGAGGATCTGCCGCCACGCCGGGACCGTCGCCGGGTCGGTGAAGACGCGGGCGGGAGGCAGGCGCAGGAGGCGCCGCTGGGAGGCCCAGTAGGCGAGGCCGCCGGCGTGGTCGAGGTGGGCGTGCGAGAGGAAGAGGCTCGGGGCGGGGACGACGTCCGCCGGGCTGCGGCCGACGTCGAAGGCGAGGTCGAGCGACGGCACGTGGAACCAGGTCTCCCGCCCGGCGATCGAGACGCCCCGCAGCGGGATTCCGGCCAGCGTCAGGGAAAGGGGCGCCCAGCGCTCGCGCTCGCTCACCGCGTCAGGATAGCGCCCGGGACGGCGAGGCCGAGCGGCCTATACTGGACCTCGAAGTCCGATCCGAACTCACCGACCGGGGGCATCGATGGTCCTCTTCAATCACTCGACCCGCGAGCTGACCGCGAAGATCGTCTACTACGGTCCCGGCCTGTGCGGGAAGACGACGAACCTCCGCCTCCTCCACGAGAAGCTCGACCAGGCGACGACGGGCCGCCTCCTCTCCCTCTCGACGGCGCAGGACCGGACGATCTACTTCGACCTCCTCCCGGTCGAGCTCGGCAACGTCAAGGGCTACACGGTGAGGTTCCAGCTCTGCACCGTGCCGGGGCAGGTCTTCTACAACGAGACGCGCAAGCTCGTCCTGAAGGGCGCCGACGGCATCGTCTTCGTCGTCGACTCGCAGTGGTCGATGCTCTCGCACAACCTCGAGTCGTTCCAGAACCTGCGCGAGAACATGGCGGAGCTGGGGCAGACCCTCGACGAGGCCGCCGTCGTCATCCAGTACAACAAGCGCGACCTGCCCGGCGTTCTCTCCGTCCAGGCGCTGCAGGAGTCGCTCGGGTTCCAGGAGTTCCCGTTCGTCGAGTCGATCGCGGCCGACGCCAAGGGCGTCGTCGAGACGTTCAAGCTCGTCTCGAAGCTGACGTTCATCCACATCCTGAAGCGGCTCCAGCGCTCGCCCGACGGCGAGAAGCTCGGTCCCGACTGGGTGGCTCCCAACCCTCCGAACTCGCAGTCGACGTTGCGGGTCGCGCCCGTCAGCGCCCAGCTCCTGGCGCTGACGAGCACGGTAGGCCCCGCCCCGACGCCTCCGACCGACTCACCCTTCGAGACGACCGGCTCCTGGCCCGGCCTCGCGAAGGGTGAGGTCTTCGGCGAAACGACGATTCCGCCCTTCCCGGTCGAGCTTCCGCCCGAGCGGGAGCCCGAGCCGGAGCCCGAGCCGGAGACCGAGCCGCCGGCACCCCCGGACGCGGACGACACGCTCACCGAGCCGCCGCCTCCTCCTGCGGCCGCGGGACCCGAACCCGAGCCGCTCCCCGAGATGGGCCTCGAAGCCGTCCCGGAACCCGAGCCGGAACCGTTGCAGGAGCAGGGACGGGAACCCCTGCCGGAGCCCCAGGAGGAACCGGTCGAGCCGGAACCCGCCGCGACCGAACCCGAGCCGGCTGCGCCCGGGCCGCCGCCCCCCGCGATCGCCGAGGCGCCGCCTCCCCCTCCCGCCCCCGCGCCGCCGCCTCCGCCGCCGCCCACGGGGACCGTCTGGGCCGAGGCGTTCGCGGGGCTCTCCGCCCGGCTCGACGAGATGGCCCGCGCCCGATCCGAGGAGCTTGCGGGGCTGACCTCCCGCCTCGACGAGATGGCCCGCGCCCACGCCGGGGAGTCCGCGCGGGTCGAGGCCCTCGCACGAGAAACCCGGGAGGCCGTCGACGCCGTGCCGGCGACGGTGAAGGACGCCCTCGCCGCCCTCGCCCCCACGTCTGCCGTCACGGCGCTGCACGAGGCGCTGGAAAAGCACACCGACGAGATCCGTCCGAAGCTCCTCGGCCTGGTCGAGGAAGCCGCCCGGCAGCGCGACGCCATCCACGAACGGGGGAACCAGGAGGACGACGCCGCCCGCGATTCCGCGCGGAGGCACCGCGAGGAGATCCGGGGCGACGTGGAGCGTGCCGCGGCCGCCGTGCGCGAGGTCGTGGAGGCGCTGGAGGGCCGGGTGGTCGAGCTCCGCACGTCGCTCGAGGAGCGGCTCGCGTCGCTCGAGACCGCGATCTCGAAGCTCGAGGCCTCGGACCGGCTCGAGGACGTACGGAGAGAGACCCTCGAGGTGAAGCGCCTCGTCGAGACGAAGCTCGACGAGGCCGGAGGGCAGAGCCGGCGCCTCAGCGGCTTCCTGCGGCGGGCGCTCGAGGAGCTCGACCCTCAGGACAAGAGCTGACGCCCCGGCGGGTCAGCCCTGCAGATTCGCCTGGATCTGCGCGGACTTCGGCCCGCGCCTGTCGAGCCATGTGGCGAGCCGCTCTTCGTCTCCCGGCCTTTCCCACAGGAACTCGGCGCCCGCCTGGTAGACGAGGACCTGCCCGGTTCCGCCCGCCTTCGGGACGGGCCCGGCCTTGCACCGGGTGATCCGGATCGAAACGCTGAGGTCGAAGCCCCCGAGGTCGGCGTGGAACGCGTAGGTCGACCCGGGACGCACCGCGCCCGTGAGCTGGAAGCGGGCGCCGGTCCGGGACAGGTCCTCCACCTGAACCTGGATCGTCGACCGGATGACGCCTTCGGCACCTTCCGGAGCCCGGACTCTGGGAGAGCGTCGTCTTTCCGAAACCACGGGTTCCTCCGCTCCGGGAACGATCGGGCGGTTCTCGCCGCCCGTCAAGTCAGAATGCGCCGGTAGCCCTCGACCGGAGCCAGCGACGGACGGCCGCGGCATCGGCGTCGTCGCGCCAGAGGAACTCGGCCCCGGCCTCCCAGGCCGGCCCACCGCGGCTGCAGCGCGTGACGCGGATCGGCGTCGTGAGCGAGAGGCCCCTGAGGAGCGCCGTCAGGGGATAGACCCCGCCGGGCTCGAGCGACGATCGCAGGCCGAGCCTGAGCCCTCCGGCGGAGATGTCGTGAAGCGCCACGGGGACCGCACCCTTCACCACGCCGTTCAGGCCGTCCACCGCGACGGCGATGCGTGGGCTGCGGCGCCTCTCCGGGTCCATCGACACCTCGCCACCTCCCGTGACGCTTCCTGCCCTGCCGAGAAAGTTGGGCCCGGCGGGCCGCACGTCAAGGGTACGAGCGTCAGCTCGACAAGGTTCCGAGGAACCGGGGGTCCTCCCGCCAGCCGGGCCGGGCCACGACGTGCAGGTCGAGGAAGAACCGCTTGCCGAACGTCTTCTCGATCTCGAGCCGGGCGGCCGTCCCCGCGTCCCTTATGAGCTGCCCGCCGAGCCCGATGACGATCCGCTTGTGGTTCTCCTTGTCGACGACGAGCGTCGCCGTCACGAGGGTCAGGTTCTTCACCTCGTCGACCTTCCACTCCTCCACGACGACGCCGAGGCCGTAGGGGATCTCCTCGCGCGTCCTCTCGAGGAACTTCTCGCGGATCAGCTCGGCGACGCGCGTCTTCTCGTCGGACATCGTCACGGTCTCGGCCGGGTAGAGGTCCTCCTGCTCGGGGAGGTACTTGAGGATCAGCTCCGGCAGGTCGGCGAGCCCGTCGCCCGTGACGGCGGAGACCGGGACGATCTCGTCGAAGAGGCCGGTCGCCGCGAGCGCGGCCATGCGCGGCAGGAGCTTCGGCTTGGCGACGAGGTCGACCTTGTTCAGGAGGCAGATCCGCGGCGGGTTGGCCTTCGCCACCAGCTCGAGGGCGTGGCGGTCGCCCGCCCCCTCCCGCTCGGCCACGTCGATGACGAGGACGACGACGTCGACGTCCAGGATCGCCTCCATCGCCTCGTCGAGCATGGCCCGGTTGAGCCGGTGCAGCGGCCTGTGAAGGCCCGGCGTGTCGACGAAGACGATCTGCCCGTCGGGGCGGTTGAGCATTCCGAGGACGCGGCGCCGCGTCGTCTGCGGCTTGTCGGAGACGATGGCGACCTTCGTCCCGACGAGGGCGTTGACGAGCGACGACTTCCCCGCGTTCGGCCTTCCCGCGACCGCGACGGTCCCGGCGCGGCGGCTCACGCGAGCCCCCTGGGACGCATCACCTTCACGCGGTGGACGCGCTTGCGGTCGGCGTCCTCCACGACGAACCGCAGCCCGCCGTCCTCCACCTCCTCGCCGGGCCGCGGGATGTGCCCGAGGCGCGCCGAGAGGAGACCGGCGACCGTGTCGTAGTCGCCCGGTTCGAGGTCGGCGTCGAAGAGCTGGGCGATCTCGGAAACGCGGACGCGCCCCGCCACCGTGAACGCGCCCTCGGCCAGCGGGATGACGGGGTCGATGGAGTCCTCGTGCTCGTCGGCGATCTCTCCCACAAGTTCCTCCAGAAGGTCTTCCAGCGTGACGACACCCGCGACCGCTCCCCACTCGTCGACGACGATCGCCATGTGCTGGCGGCGGCGGCGGAAGTCCGAGAGGAGCGTCGTGATCGTCTGGGTTTCGGGGGCGAACAGGACCGGCCGGGCCAGCGAACGGGCGTTGACGGGCGGGACGGCCGTCCGGAGCGACGAGAAGACGTCCTTGACGTGGACGACGCCGATCGGCTTCTCCACGCCTCCCTCGACGAGGGGAATCCGGGTGTACTTCGTCTTCTCGAAGAGGTCGGCGACCTTCTCGAACGCCAGGTCCGCCTCGGCGACGACCATGTCGGGGCGGGAGGTCATGACCTCGCGTACCGTCCGGTCGCCGAAGTCGACGGCCCGCGAGACGAGCTCCTCCTCGTGCTTCTCGAGGATCCCCTCCTCGCGCGCCATGTCGAGGAGCGCCCTCACGTCGGCGTCCTTCTCCGCCTCCTTCTCCGCCGCCGAGACCGGCTCGGCGTCCTCGTCGTCGTCGAGGGGCGTGACGAGGCGCGAGAGGAGCGGGTAGAGAGGCGTGGCGAAGAGGAGGACGACCGGGATGAGCCACGAGAAGTCGACGAGGAGGTCTTCGGCGCCGCGGCGCGCCACCGACCGGATGACGACGGTCTCGATGACGATCCAGCCGAGGAGGATGGAGACCGCGGAGACGAGGTACGGCTCGGGGACCGCGAGGCCCGCGAGCCCCGTGCCGAGCGAGAGGAGCCCCGCCAGGACGGCGCCCTGCGCCGTGAGCCGGACCGCCACGCGCGAGATGCTGACGTTCTCGATGGCCAGGAGCTTGCCGAACTTCCCCTCCTGCCCCTCCAGGAGCGACTTCCTCCGGATGGAGGAGAGGCTCTCGAGCGCCTGCGCGAAGGCGGAGAGGAGCGCGTAGAGGAGGACGAACGCGAAGGAGAGGACGAAGGCGAAGCCCGTACCGACGGCGAAGTTCGTCATCCGCCGTCCCCCGGGACGCCATCGGGCCCCGGTCCGAAGACCTGCCTCACGAGCCGCCCCTGGAGGCGGAGCATGGTGCCGTCGTCGGTCTCGTGATCGTGGCCGAGGAGGTGGAGGACGCCGTGCGCCAGGAGCAGCTTCACCTCGCGGTCGAGCGTGTGCCCGCGCCGGGCGGCCTGCCGCGCCGCGTACGCCACGTCGATGGCGACGTCGCCGAGGAACACCGGATCCCCCGCCGGGAACGAGAGGACGTCGGTGGGGCGGTCGATCTTCCGGAACTCGCGGTTCAGGCGACGCATGCGCGCGTCCCCGCAGAGAAGGACCGAGACCGCGCCGCGGCCGCGCGGGGAGGCCGCTGCGAGAACCGCTTCCGTCCAGGCCGCCACGCGTCGCGCCGAAGGACCCGTCCTTACCGTCGAGGTCACTTCGACCCGGGGCGCGAAACGCGGGGCGCGGGGAGCGCGCCGCTCTGGAGGCTCGTGGGGCACGGCCGCCTCACGCCTCTTCCGAGGCGGCCCGGACCCGCCCCTGGACGTCGGGTCCCGGCCGGCCGCTCTCGAAGATGTCGTAGGCGTTCACGATCGCCTGGACGATCGGGTGCCTCACGACGTCGCGGTGGTCGAAGCGGATGAAGCGGATCGCCTCGACTCCGGAGAGGATCCGCATCGCCTCCTTCAGGCCCGAGACCTTGCCCGGGGGGAGGTCGATCTGCGTGATGTCCCCCGTGATGACCGACTTGGCGCCGAAGCCGAGGCGGGTCAGGAACATCTTCATCTGCTCGGAGGTCGTGTTCTGCGCCTCGTCGAGGATGATGAAGGCGTCGTTCAGCGTCCGGCCCCGCATGAACGCGAGGGGGGCGACCTCGATGATCTGCCTCTCCAGGAGCCGGCCCACCTTCTCGTAGCCGAGGATGTCGTAGAGGGCGTCGTAGAGCGGGCGGAGGTAGGGATTCACCTTCTCGGCGAGGTCGCCCGGCAGGAAGCCGAGCTTCTCGCCCGCCTCCACCGCGGGACGGCAGAGGACGATCCGGCTCACCTGCTTCTCGAGGAGGGCGGCCGCGGCCATGGCCACGGCGAGGTACGTCTTTCCCGTGCCGGCCGGGCCGATGGCGAACACGACGTCGCGCTCGCCGATCGCCTGGAGGTACTCCTGCTGGCGCACGTTGCGGGGAGAGACGACCTTCCGGAGCGCGGCGCCCACCGACCGGTTCTCGAAGAAGTCGACCAGCGAGGCGGTGGGGTCTTCCTTGACGATCCGGATCGCGCTCGGGATGTCGACCTTCTTCGGCAGGTAGCCCCGGGTGATGAGCTTGGAGAACTCGAGAGAAGGTGTGACGCCCGTTCGGTTCCCTCCGGGCCGCCAGTCAGGGTCACGACGCCGCCCCGGGCGGAGATCTCCACCCCGAAGGCGTCCTCGAGGAGCCGCAGGTTTTCGTCGTGGACACCGAAGAGCGCGCTGAGCCCGGACTCGGGCAGGTTCAGGGGTATCGGACCGTGTTGAATAGCGCTGTCTCCTCTCGGAAAGGATAGCGGCGGGCCGGAGCGCGGGTCAAATGGAGGAGAAGCCCCTAAGATCCGGCGGTGATTCGCCTCTACGCCGTCGTCTTCCTCTCCGGTGCCGCCCTCATGGGGCTCGAGATCGCCGGCAGCCGGATCATGGCCCCCGTCTTCGGCTCGTCGATCTTCGTCTGGGGCGCTCTCATCACGACCTTTCTCGCCTCGCTCTCGACGGGCTACGCCCTCGGCGGAAAGCTGGCCGACCGCCGTCCGAGCCCCGCCCTCCTCGGCAACATCCTCGTCGCGGCGGGCTTCTGCCTCTGGCTCCTCCTCGCGCGTCCGGCGCCCCTGCTCGCCCTCTGCAACGCCGCCCCCGTCCCCGAGCGGTTCCGCGCGCTTCTCGCGGCCCTCCTCCTCTTCGCCCTCCCGAGCGTCCTCATGGGGACGGTCTCCCCCTTCGCCACGCGCCTCGCGGCCCGCGACGTGGGATCGATCGGCCGGACCGCCGGCACCCTCGCCGCCATCTCCACCGCCGGCTCCATCGTGGGCACCTTCGCGATGGCCTTCCTCCTCATCCCCGCCTTTCCCATCGAGCCGATCCTCTTCGGCACCGGCGCGGTCCTCGTCCTCTCGGGGGCCCTCGCCTCGACGCAGGGGCTTGCGCTCCGCCTCGGCGTCGCCTCACTGGGGCTGTTCGGGGCAGCAGGCGTCTTCCTCCTGCGCCCCGAGGCGGTCGCCTCGCCGCTCCCCGGCGGCACCGTCGTCTTCCGCAAGGAGACCGCCTACCACAGGCTTCTCGTCGTCGACCAGGGGCCGCGCCGCGCCCTCTACTTCGACAACTTCGCCCAGGGCATGGTCGACCGCGCCTCGGGCCGCATCCCCGACTTCCTCTATCCCAACGGCCTCCTGGCCGCCCTCCTCTGGAGGCGCGACCCACCGCGCAACGCGTTCATCATCGGCCTCGGCGCCGGGATGCTCCCGCGCTTCCTCTCGGAAAAGGCCCCCGAGATCGCGACGACCAGCGTCGAGATCGACCCCGAGGTCGTCCGCGTCGCAGAGAAGTACTTCGACTTCCGTCCCGATTCCAACGACCGCGTCCTCGTCGGCGACGGCCGCTCCCTCCTCGCGCGGGAGAAGGGCCCGTGGGACGTCATCTACCTCGACGCCTTCTTCTCCGACAGCGTCCCCTTCCACCTGACGACTCTCGAGTTCTTCCAGCTCTGCCGCGACCGGCTTCGCCCCGGGCGGCATCTTCGCGGGGAACATCGCCGGGCTCACGATGGGCCGCGACCAGCACCTGTTCTGGGCCATGCTCCGGTCGGCGCAGCAGGTGTTTCCCAACGTCGCCATGCTTTCGCCCGATCTCGCGGGCGGCGCGACCAGGTTCTCGGGCAGCGTCATCCTGGTCTGCTCGACGTCCAGCGAGCGCCTCTCCAGGGAGCGTGTCTTCGCCGAAGGCGACCGGGTCGCCGCGGCGCTGGGCCACCCCGCCGTCGCGTCCTGGTCACGGACGTTCTACGAGGGCGAGCTGAGGACGGAGGGGGTCCCGATCCTCACCGACTCCTTCGCCCCGACGGACGCCTTGCAGCACCTGGGCCGCTGAGTCGCCGGCCCGGGCGGCGGGCCGGCGCAGCGCGCTAGCGCACAGCCGGTTTCGCCTGCGCGTTAACACTTCATGCGCATTTCGCTCCGCTGGTGTACGAAAAGACCGAATGCTGGGATACCCTTCGCCGCAAGCCCGCATTTGGTGAAGGGGGAGACATGATGAACGTATTGAGACAGACGAGCCGGAGTGTTGCCCTGGCGATCCTCGCCGCAGCGCTTCTCGTCCCTCTGGCAGGGACCGCCCCCGCGATCGAGGGCAAGGACGGCGAGCTCTCGTGGAGCTGGGACACGACGCTCTCCTACGGCCTCTTCTCGCGCCTCGAGAAGAGGGACCCGGCGATCGTCGGCCTCGCGGCGGGCGGGAAGGCCTTCTCCGTCAACGGAGACGACGGGAACCTGAACTACAACACGGGCATCGCGAGCAACGCCATCAAGGCGACGACGGAGCTCGAGGTGAGCTACAAGGGGATCGGCGCCTTCGTTCGGGCCTACGGCTTCTACGACTTCGAGAACGAGGATGGCAGCCGCGCCCGGACGCCGCTGAGCGACGAAGCCCTCGAGCGCGTCGGCAGCCGGGCCGAGTTCCGCGATGCGTTCGTCTGGGCCAAGTTCGACATCGGCTCGGTTCCGGCTGAGATTCGCGCCGGCTGGCAGGTCATCAACTGGGGAGAGAGCACGTTCATCCAGGGCGGCGTCAACGCCATCAACCCCGTCGACGTGAGCGCCCTCCGGGTGCCCGGCTCCGAGCTGCGCGACGCCCTCCTCCCCGTGGGCGCGGTCCTCGTGAGCATCAAGCCCACCAAGAACACCTCGCTCGAGGGCTTCTACCAGTACGCCTGGACCCAGACGAAGATCGACCCGGTGGGGAGCTACTTCTCCACGACCGACCTGGCGGGCGGCGGGGCGACGAAGGTCATGCTCGGCTTCGGCGCCGCCCCCGACACGATCCCGGTCGGCTTCAACATCCCCGGCAACCCCGTCGGCGTCGCCGTTCCCCGCGTCGGCGACCGGAAGGCGGAGGACGACGGCCAGTACGGCGCGGCGTTCCGCCTCTTCGTCCCGGCCCTCGGCGGCACCGAGTTCGGCCTCTACTACATGAACTACCACAGCCGCCTGCCCCTCATCATGGCCCGCACGGGGACGCAAAGCGCCCTCCTGGTCAACGGCAACTACGCCGCGAGCGCGAAGTACTTCCTCGCCTACCCCGAGGACATCAAGCTCCTCGGCCTCAGCTTCAACGCCCAGCTCGGCAGCACCGGCATCGCCCTCCAGGGCGAGGTCGCCCACCGCATGGACGTGCCGCTGCAGATCGACGACGTCGAGATCCTCTTCGCCGCGCTCACGCCCTTGAGGCTCCTGCCCGCCATCCCCCAGCTCGCCCCGCTCCGCGGGCTCGGTGGCCTCCTCGCGCAGACGGGCCAGGCGGGCGCCTACGGCTTCGACCAGGAGATCCAGGGCTACCGGCTCTACGACACCACGCAGGTCCAGATGACGGCGACCCGCGTCTTCGGCCGCGTCCTCGGCGCCGACCAGATGGTCCTCGTCGCCGAAGGGGCCTGGAACAAGGTCCACGACCTGCCCGAGCAGTCGGTCCTCCGTCTCGAGGCGCCCGGCACCTACACGAGCGGCAACCCGATCCACCAGCAGGCCGGCGTCCAGCCCGGAACCGAGCCGTCCTCGGCGTTCCCCACCACCTCGGCCTGGGGCTACGTCGTCGCCGGCCGGTTCGACTACAGCAACGTCATCGGCGCCGTCAACATGTCCCCGCGCTTCTCCTTCGCGCACGACGTGAACGGCGTCTCGCCCGGCCCGGGCGGCGCCTTCATCGAGGACCGCATGGCGCTCACGCTCGGCCTCGGATTCCAGTACCGCATCAACACCGAGTGGGATCTCAGCTACACCCGCTACTTCGGCGCGGGCCGCTACAACCTGATCAACGACCGCGACTTCCTCGCGGCCAACCTCAAGTACTCCTTCTAAGGGAAGGCGGAGCCGACATGCGCAGGAACTCCCTGACCCTCGTCTGCACACTGACCGCGGTTGCTCTCCTGAGCACGACCGCCGTCGCCCAGGTCTCTCCCCAGGACGTCGCGAAGCTCGGGACGACCCTCACGCCGCTCGGCGGCGAGAAGGCGGCCAACGCCGACGGCTCGATCCCGGCCTGGGACGGCGGCCTCACGAAGGCGCCGGCGGCCTGGAAGCCCGGCAAGCACTACGTCGACCCGTTCGCCGGCGAGAAGCCCCTCTTTACCATCAACGCGCAGAACGCCGCCCAGTACGCCGACAAGCTCTCCGACGGGCACAAGGCGATGCTGAAGGCCTATCCCTCGTTCCGGATCCCGGTCTACCCGACCCACCGGACGGCCGCCGCCCCGCAGCGGATCTACGACGCCACGAAGAAGACCGCCGCGACGGCGAAGCTCGCGCCGGGCGGCAACGGCGTGACCGGCGCCCTCGCCGGGATTCCCTTCCCGATGCCGAAGACCGGTATCGAAGTCATCTGGAACCACATGCTCAGGTACCGCGCCGAGGTCGCGAGCCGGACGGTCGCGCAGGCGGCCCCGACGCGCGGCGGCCAGTACACGCTCGTGCAGTTCGAGGAGGAGACGATGTTCGTCTACCACCTCCCCGGCACGACGGAAGCCTCCATGAAGAACCGCCTGCTCAACTTCAAGCAGGCCGTCATCGCCCCGGCCCGCCTCGCCGGGGGCATCCTCCTCGTCCACGAGTCGATGAACCAGATCGAGCAGCCGCGCGACGCCTGGCTCTACAACCCGGGGCAGCGCCGCGTCCGCCGCGCGCCGCAGGTCGCCTACGACAACCCCGGCACCGCCGCCGACAACATGAGAACGAGCGACCAGCTCGACATGTTCAACGGCGCGCCGGACAAGTACGACTGGAAGCTCGTCGGCAAGAAGGAGATCTACGTCCCCTACAACTCCTACCGGCTCCAGGACCCGACGGTCAAGTTCAAGGACATCCTCACGCCGCTCCACATGAACCCCGACCACCTGCGCTACGAGCTGCACCGGGTCTGGGTCGTCGACGCGACCCTGAAGAAGGGCGAACGGCACACCTACAAGAGACGGACCTTCTACATCGACGAGGACAGCTGGCAGATCCTCCTGGTCGACCAGTACGACAACCGCGACCAGCTCTGGCGCGTCTCCGAAGGGCACGCGATCACCTACTACGACCTGCCGACGGTCTGGACGTCCGCCGAATCCCACACCGACCTCCAGGCGGGGCGCTACCTCGTCATGGGCATCAACAGCGAGAACGCGCCGCACAACTTCAACATCAAGCGCACCGAGGGCGACTTCACCCCCGACGCCCTCCGGCGCGAAGGCGTCCGCTGATCCCGGGGGCCGCGCCATGCGTGACGGAACCCTTTCCGCGCACGGCGCGGCCCTGCTCGCAGGCCTGACCTTCGCCGCGGCCGCGGCGGCCGCTTCGGCGTCCGCCGCGCCTCCTCCGGTCGCTCCCGAGCGGTCGATGCCGGCGAGGCTGGCGAGCCGCTCGCTCCTCCTCGACGCCGCCGACCGCGCAGGCCTCGCCGTCGCGGTCGGCGAGCGTGGGCACGTCCTCCTCTCCCGCGACGCCGGGAAGACGTGGACCCAGGCCGAGGCGCCGACCCGGGCGCTCCTCACGGGCGTCTGGCTGCACGACGCAGAGCTCGGCTGGGCCGTGGGGCACGACGAGACCATCCTCAGGACCCGGGACGGCGGAAAGACGTGGCAGCGCGTCCGCCACGCCCCCGAGGAAGAGAAGCCGCTCCTCGACGTCTGGTTCCGGGACGACAAGTCCGGCTTCGTCGTGGGCGCCTACGGCCTCCTCCTCGCCACGGCGGACGGCGGCGACACGTGGGAGCCGCGCACGGTCGCCGAAGGGGACGACCGGCACCTGAACCACGTCACCGAGGCGGGAGGGTCCCTCTACATCTCCGGGGAGGCGGGCGCCCTCTTCAGGTCCGACGACGGCGGTCAGGCCTGGCAGGCGCTCGCGTCGCCCTACGAGGGTTCGTTCTTCGGCCTGCTCCCGCTCTCCGACGGCGGCCTCCTCGCTTACGGGCTCCGGGGGAACGCCTTCCGCAGCGAAGACAAGGGGACGACCTGGACGCGCATCGCCTCCGGCACCGAGGCGACGCTGATGACCGGCCGTGAGCTTGGCGACGGAAAAGTCGCCGTGGCGGGCATGGCGGGCGTCCTTCTCTGGAGCGAGGACGGCGGCCGCACGTTCCGCCTTCGCGAGCTGGACGACCGGAAGGCCTCCCTGGCGATCCTGCCGGGAGCCGAGGGCGGGGTCGTCCTCCTCGGCGAGGGCGGGGTCCGGCCGATCGAGAAGCCGTTCTAGGCCTGGCGCCCGGGCGGCGCCGTCGGATGGGTGAGGGGGAGAGATGACGAAGGATCGGATCACGAGATTCCTGGAAACCATGGTTTTCGGCCACCGGCCCGTGGTCATCGGCCTCTTTGCCGTGGCCACGGTCTTCATGGCCTGGTCGGCGTCGCACCTGAGGGTCGATGCCGGGTTCCAGAAGAACCTCCCCCACGACCATCCCTACATGGAGACCTTCCTGAAGCACCAGCAGGACTTCGGGGGGGCCAACCGCGTGCTCGTGGCGATGATGGCGCGCGAGGGGGACATCTTCACCGCCGAGTTCCTCGAAGCGCTCAAGAAGGCCACCGACGAGGTCTTCTTCATCCCCGGCGTCGACCGGAGCCGCGTGCAGTCGCTCTTCACGCCGAACGTCCGCTACACCGAGGTCGTCGAGGACGGCATCGCCGCCGGCAACGTCATCCCCGACGACTTCGAGCCGAACGCCGAGGGCCTCGCCCACGTGCGCCGCAACGTCCTGAAAGCCGGCATCGTCGGCCGGCTCGTGGCGAACGACTTCTCGGGGACGATCATCAGCGCCGAGCTCCTCGAGATCGACCCGTCGACCGGAAAGAAGCTCGACTTCATCGCCGTCTCCAACGCCCTCGAGGAGAAGGTGCGGCGCCAGTTCGACGCGGAGTTCGTTCCGGGCTCGAAGATCGACGTGAGGATCATCGGGTTCGCCAAGATCGTCGGCTCCATCTCGGCGGGGACCCGCCGCGTCATCCTCTTCTTCCTCGTCGCCTACGCCCTCACGGGCCTCCTCGTCTACCTCTACTCCCAGTCGCACCGGCTGTCGCTCGTGGCCCTCGGCTGCTCCACGATCGCCGTCGTCTGGCAGCTCGGTCTCCTGACGCTCCTCGGCTACGGCATCGACCCGATGTCGATCCTCGTCCCGTTCCTCATCTTCGCCATCGGCGTCAGCCACGCCGTGCAGATGATCAGCGCCAACGGCGCCGAGATCTTCGACGGCGCCGACTCGATCACGGCCGCCCGGAACAGCTTCCGGCGGCTCCTCGCGCCGGGGTTCATCGCCCTCGCGTCCGACACCATCGGCTTCTTCACCATCCTGCTCATCAAGATCCGGGTCATCCAGGAGATCGCGATCACCGCCAGCCTCGGCGTGGCCGTCATCATCCTGACGAACCTCGTCCTGATCCCGGTCATCCTCTCCTACCTCCACTACCCCGCCGACTACAACGCCCGGCTCCACCGGCGCGCCGCGCACATGGCGGGCTTCTGGCGGCGGCTCGCGCAGGTCTCCGCGCCGAAGCCCGCCGCCGTCATCGTCGCCGTGGCGGTCGTCCTCTTCGGCCTCGGCTGGTGGAAGGGGCGCGACGTGAAGATCGGCGACCTCCACCGGGGCGTGCCGGAGCTGAGGGCCGACTCGCGCTACAACGTCGACAGCGCCGTCATCACGTCGAAGTTCTCGATCGGCGTCGACATCCTCAACGCCATCGTCGAGACGAAGCCCGAGGGGTGCGTCGACCACTCCGTCATGACGACCATCGACGACTTCGCGTGGCACATGGAGAACGTCGAGGGGGTCCAGTCGACGATCGCCCTCCCGGGCATCGCGAAGATGCTGAACGCGGGCTGGAACGAGGGGAGCCCGAAGTGGCGGGTCCTCGCTCGAAACCAGTCCGTCCTCCAGCAGTCGGTGACCTACATCCCGACGACGTCCGGCCTCCTGAACTCCGACTGCAGCGTCATGCCGGTCATGATGTTCACGGCCGACCACAAGGCCGACACGATCGAGCGGATCGTCGACGAAGTGAAGCGCTTCGAGGCCGACCACGGCCACCCCGACGTGAAGTTCAGGCTCGCCACCGGCAACGTCGGGGTGATGGCCGCGACGAACGAGGTCGTCTCCGCGGCCCAGTTCCCGATCCTCGCCTACGTCTTCGGGGCCGTCATCGTCCTCTGCCTCGCCACGTTCCGCTCCCTCCGCGGGACGCTCTGCATCCTCATCCCGCTCGCCCTCGTCTCGCTCCTGGCCTACGCCCTCATGGCCTGGCTGAAGATCGGCCTGAAGGTGAGCACGCTCCCCGTCGTCGCGCTCGGCGTCGGCGTCGGCGTCGACTACGGCATCTACATCTACGCCCGCTTCCGCACGTTGTACAAGGAAGGCGTCCCGCTGACCGAGGCCTACCGGCGGACGCTCGCCATCACCGGCAACGGCGTCCTCTTCACCGGCATTACGCTCGGCCTCGGCGTCTCCACCTGGATCTTCTCGCCGCTGAAGTTCCAGGCCGACATGGGCCTCCTCCTCTGCTTCCTCTTCCTCATGAACATGGTCGGCGCCCTCGTCCTGCTGCCGGCGCTGGCACGCTGGCTGCTGGGGGAGACGCACCAGGGGCACGGCTGAGGAGGGGGGCACGGCGGCCAGAGATTCCCCGATTCACTCATCGCTCGCTATCCTGGCCCGGGGGAACAGATGCCCGATTCTCTCCGGGACGGGGTCTACGAGGATCTGCTGACGCGCCGTCTCCGGCGGGCCGTCGCGGCGCTCCGCCTCAGGGGAGTCTCGGAGCGCCCCGTCTCCGACGACGAGGCGCCGCAACTCCTGGCCCGCGCCGTCGGCGGGGAGATCCAGCGGGTCTTGGCGGAGATCCGGGGCGAGGAGGCCGGCCCTGAGAGGGTCGCTCTCTGCAACGATCTCCTCGAGCGGCTCTTCGCGAAGACCACCTCGGCTCTCGAGGAGGGTGCGCTCGAGCAGGCGCTCGAGTCCCCCGCCCGTCTCCTCGAGGCCGTCTATTCCACGCCCGCCGCCCCGGCCCGGCCCGCCACGCCCCTCGGGCGGACGAGCCTCCTCACGGGAGCCCGGCGGGACCCCCGGTTCGGGGCCGAGCTCATCGCCGAGATCCCGACGGCCGACCGTGTCGACGCGATCGTTGCCTTCGTCACCTGGCGCGGGTGGCAGCAGCTGCGCGAGACGCTCGAGACCTTCGCCGCCGCCCGCCGCTCCTTCCGGCTCCTGACGACGGTCTACATGGGCGCCTCCGACCCGGCGGCGCTGGAGGCGCTCGCTCGCCTCCCCGGCGTCGAGGTGAGGATCTCGTACGACACGCGACGCACGCGCCTCCACGCCAAGGCGTGGCTTTTTCACCGCGAGACGGGCCTGAGCACGGCCTACGTCGGCTCTGCCAACCTCTCCGCCGCGGCCCTCGGCGACGGCCTCGAGTGGACGGTCAAGCTCTCCGAGAAGAGCGACCCGGACACGATCGAGAAGTTCCGAGGGGAGTTCGAGACTCTCTGGGCGAACGCCGAGTTCGAGCGGCTGCAACCGGACGACGCACCCGGGCAGAAGAGGCTCCGGGAGGCCCTCGGCGCCGCCTCGGATCGCAGCGAGACTCCAAAGTTCTTTTTCGACCTGCGTCCGCACCCCTTCCAGGAGGAGATCCTCGAAGACCTCCGACGCGAGCGGGAAGAGCACGGCCGCCATCGCAACCTCGTCGTCGCCGCGACCGGGACCGGCAAGACCATCGTCGCCGCGTTCGACTACCGGCGCTTCGCCGAGGCCGCCGGCGGACGGCCCCGCCTTCTCTTCGTGGCGCACCGGGACGAGATCCTCGAACAGGCCCGCTTCGCCTTCCGCAACGTTCTGCGCGACGGGTCCTTCGGCGAGCGCCTCGGCGGGGGGAACGAGCCGGCCTCCATCGACCACCTCTTCGCCAGCGTCCCGTCGTTCAACTCCCGGGGCCTCCTCGCGCGCCACGGCCCCGACCACTGGGACTACGTCGTCGTCGACGAGATCCACCGCGGCGCGGCCGACAGCTACCAGCCCATCCTGGACAACCTCCGGCCCCGGGTCCTTCTCGGCCTCACGGCCACCCCGGAGCGGACCGACGGACGAGACATCCTCCACTGGTTCGGGGGCCGCCCCGCCGCCGAGATCCGGCTCTGGGACGCCCTCGACAAGCGCCTCCTCGCGCCGTTCGACTACTTCGGCATCGCCGACGGGACCGACCTGACCGCCGTCGGCTGGTCCCGCAAGGGATACGACGTCGACGGCCTGACGAACCTCTACACGAGCAACGACCTGCGCGTCCGGACCATCCTCAACGAGTTCGGCGAGAAGCACGGCGATCCGCGCACGGCCCGGGCCCTCGGGTTCTGCGTCAGCGTGGCCCACGCCGACTTCATGGCCCGCAAGTTCAACGAGGCGGGTATCCCGGCGCTGTCCGTCCACGCCGGCGTTCCGGACGAGGTGCGCGTCTCGGCCCCGGCCCGCCTCGTGAGCCGCGAGGTCAACGTCCTCTTCACTTGCGACCTCTACAACGAGGGCGTCGACCTCCCCGACGTGGACACGCTCCTCCTCCTGCGCCCGACGGAGAGCGCGCTCCTCTTCCAGCAGCAGCTCGGCCGCGGCCTGCGCCTCGCGCCGGGGAAGTCGTCCGTCCTCGTCCTCGACTTCATCGGCCAGCACCGGCGGGAGTTCCGATTCGAGGAACGGCTCTGGGTCCTTACTGGCCTGACACGCCGCCGCCTCCTCGAGGATGTCGAGCGAGGCTTCCCGCTCCTTCCACCCGGTTGCAGCCTCCGCCTCGACAAGGTGTCACGGTCGCTCGTCCTCGAGAACCTCCGGAGCGCGCTCGCGACGAACGTCGCGGGCCTCAGAGCCGACCTCCTCCGCTGCCCCGACGGTGCGGAGACGACTCTCCGTCAGTTCCTCGACGAGTCCCGCCGCCCCGTGGACGACGTCTACGCGAAGGCGGTCGGGGGCTGGACGGCCCTGCGCCGGAGGGCGGGCTTTCTCGCGGAACCGGCCCCGACCGGCGAGGCTCTCCTCAACGCCCGCATGGAACGCCTCCTCCACGTCTCCGACCGCCTCCGTCAGGAGACCTGGCAGCGCCTCTGGAAAGCCGCGTCCGACGACGGCCGGCCATTCTCCACGGACGACGACCGGCTCCTCGCGATGCTCGCGGGTCTACTCTGGGACTACGACTCGCGCCCGCGTTCTCGCACGGCAATCCTCGAAGCGCTGGCCGCGAATGCCGAGCTCGCGCGCGAATTCGGGCAGCTCGCCGAGATCGTCGCCGCCACCCGGCCCCACGGCTCGTCGATCCGGCCCGAGCCATCCTGGCCGCTCCTCCTCCACCACGCCTATACGAGCGACGAGATCCTCGCCGGCACGGGCGACTCGACTCTCGAAGCGCCCCGCAAGCTGGCCGGCAAGGGCGTGTACTTCCTCCGCAACCAGAACGCGGACCTCTTCTTCGTGACGATCAACAAGTCCGAGAAGCTCTTCTCGTCCTCGACCCGCTACGCCGACTACGCCGTCAGCCCCACCGAGTTCCACTGGCAGTCGCAGAGCACCACACCCGAGGACTCCCCCACCGGCAGGCGGTACCGCGAGGGCCCCGCGCACGGCCACCGGGCCTTCCTCTTCGTCCGCGAGAATCGCGACACCGACCTCGGGACGACCGCCCCGTTCGTCTTCCTCGGCCCCGCACGGTACGTGCGCCATCACGGCTCCCGGCCGATGAGCATCACCTGGCGGCTCGACCACGCCATCCCGCCGCGCTACGTCGACCCCTTCTCGTCGTTCCGGGCGGCTTAGGAAGGGGCGCCGACTGCCACGACCGCGGGCCCCGGGGACCGGGGCGAGCGTCGTCTCGCCGGGCTTCGCGTTGACCAGCACTTCCGCGCGCCGGCGACAGAGCCCTTGTGTTATGGAGAATCGGCGCTCAGACTTCCGATATGCATGGTTACGTTTCCCGCGAAACCGAGAAAGACGTTCTCCTCCGGCTCCGGAGGAGTCCCGTCGTCGCCATCGTAGGCCCGCGGCAGTGCGGCAAGACGACGCTCGCGAAGAGGGTCCTGTCTCATCTGCCGAAGTCGCTCTACGTCGACCTCGAGCGGCCTTCGGACGCGGCGAAGCTGACCGACCCGGAGGCGTTCTTCGCCCTCCACGCCGGCGAGACGGTCTGCCTCGACGAGATCCAGCGGGTCCCCGACCTGTTCCCGGTCCTCCGCTCCGTCGTCGATTCGCAGGATCGGAACGGCCAGGTGCTCGTCCTGGGCTCGGCCTCTCCGGACCTCCTGCGCCAGAGTTCCGAGACGCTCGCCGGGCGCGTCACGTTCGTCGAGCTGACCCCGTTCCTCCTGCCCGAGCTGTCTGGCGCTGGGATCGACGAGGCACTGGCAACCACGTGGCTCCGCGGTGGCTTCCCGAGGAGCGTGCTCGCCGCGACGGACGAGGAGAGCTTCGCCTGGCGCGAGGACTTCGTCCGGACCTTCCTCGAGCGGGACGTGCGAGACGTCCGCGCGCGCGTGGACGTTCCCCGGCTCGCGCGCCTCTGGCGGATGTGCGCCCACGAACACGGGCAGACCCTGAACTCCGCCCGGCTCGGGTCGGCGCTCGGAGTCAGCGCCCACACCGTTCGCGCCTGGCTCGAGCTCCTCGAGGGGACCTTCATGCTCCGCCTGCTGCCTCCTCTCGAGGCGAATCTCGGCAAGCGGCTCGTGAAGTCCCCGAGGGTCTTCCTCCGCGACACCGGGGTCCTCCACGCGCTCCTCGGGATCGTCACCCCCGACGACCTCCTCGGACACCCGGTGAGGGGCGCTTCGTGGGAGAGCCTCGTCCTCGAGAACATCCTCGGAGCCTTCCCCGGCTGGCGGGCCTTTTTCTTCCGGACGAGCGCCGGGGCCGAGCTCGACCTCGTCCTCGAGAAGGGGAAGCGCCGAATCGCCGTCGAGTGCAAGGCGTCGTCCGCTCCGACGGTGACCCGCGGCTTCTGGTCCGCTCTCGAGGACCTCCGGATCGACGAGGCCTGGGTCGTCGCGCCGATCGCCTCGGCGTTCCCGCTCGGCTCCGGCGTCGAGGCCGTCCCTCTCGGCGATTTCCTCTCGCGCGCGCCCCGCCGCTGAGGGAGGGCGCACCTATTCGAGTCTCGATCAGCGCCGAGATGGTGCGGACCAACCTCGAGTCCGGCTGGGACAGCTGGCTCCGGGAGGGCTGGGAGGAGAGGGACTTCGATTTCGCCGAGGTGCTCGTCGGGTTCCGAAGCGATCGACTTTTCCACTACGTCCACTTCGAGCGGATCGCAGAAGGCCTCGACACTTCCTATCGCGAACGCCTCGCCGAGGAGTTCCTCGACGTCACCCGACGTCGTCGTCCGGCGGGATGATTTCGATCCGCTTCCAGACGCCCTCTTCGCTCCCGCACAGCGCGTAGATCGGACGGTGGCGCGGGCAGTCGTGGCTGTAGATCCGGAACGCCGGGGGAAGGCGGATCGGTTCTCCGCACAGCTTCCGATACTCGGGCGGGCCGTCGAGCGCCGTTCCGACCGCGTCCGGCTCACCCTGGCGGAAGACGAGGCAGAGCCGAGGCCCCTCCTTCCCGTGCCAGTCTCGGAGCAGTGTCGAGCAGGAAGGGCAGGTCAGCTCAGGCTCCGGCTCGTACACGTCGAACATCCCCATCTCTTCATTCCTCTACACGCCGGCGCGCCGCGCGGCCCGAGCCGCTGCGAGCCAGCGGGCGGAGTCCTCGAGCCAGACCTTGGGATGCTGCGACGTGCCTGACGCCCGCTCCCGGCGCAGGTAGCTCCCTGCAAGCCGCAGTCGCTCGTCGGCCGGCAATGCCTGACAGGCGTCAATCACGTCGCGCACGGGCAGGACGAGGGCGTCGACCTCCACGGGCGGCTGGGGCGGTGGCGGTCTTCTCAGGGTCGCGCGAACTCTCGCGAAGACCTCGTCCGCCGGTATGAGCCGGGACGGGTCGGTCTCCCTCATCCTTCGCTCGACCTCCGCCAGCCACGCCGCCTCGATCTCCGGATCGTTTTCGGCCGGGAGGTCCTGCAGAAGCAGCTCGAAGAGGAGCTCCCACGTCTCCGCGGGCAGCTTCAGGGCGGCCGCGACCCAGGTCGCGGCCGGAATCGCTTCGTTCATGCCCTTTCCCCCGATCTCCCATCACCGTCGAGGCCCTGGTCCGCGCTTCGAACGCATCCGCCTCCCGGCGCATCTCCTCGAGCCTTTCCTCGACGGCTCTTGCCAGCCGGGGGTCAGCGCGCAGCTGCTCGTCCATCCAGCGCATGACCTCGGTTTTCCGCCGGCGCACCGTCAGTCTCCAAACGGAACCGCGAACAGGACGTACTGCCGCGCCCTTCGCCGGCCCGGAGTAACGATCGACGTCGTCGTCCATCGCGCCGAGTACATACCGTCGAGCGCCGTCAGGCGCTCCTCGTCCTCCGGCACCTCGGCCACCATCACCCCGGCGTGGCCCACCCGGACGGCCACGGCCTCGAGATGCATCGGGACACCGTTCACGCGCAGGGTGCAGCGGAGCAGCCCGCCGTCCCGCCTTTCGTCGCTCCAGAGCGCCGGCTCGACGTCCACGCGCGCCTCGCCGTCGCGCAGGGGCACCGCGTGCCCACGCGGCCGGCTCGGCCCAGTGGTCGGTCTCCTCATCCCTCCGCTTCCCGCAACGCCCGCCTCCCGATCGTCCGGAACAGGCGCCGAACACGGAGGAAGTCCCGCAACGCAAGCGCCGCCTCGAATCGGGACCCGACCTTCAGCCACTTCCAGCACGAGTCGAGTCGCTCATCGCAGAAGACGTCGAGCGCTTCCTCCGGGTCGTAGAGCTCCCCGGCCGTCAGACGGAGGACGAGCATCGGATCACTCACGACCACGACCTCCGCGGACGGCCGCTCTCTGGCCCTTTCCTCGGTATCCCACGGCCCACTGCTCGACGGCCCGGATGCCCTTGGCGTCGAGGCGTGGACAGAACTCCAGCGCCTCGGCCTCGGAGTACCCGCTGGCGAGATGGCCCGCGATCGTCGCCACTGTCACGCGCATCCCTCGGATGCAGGGTTTCCCGCCCATGAGTCGGGGATCGACCGTGATGCGCGTGCCCTTCGCCTTGCGCCTCACGGTCGCCTCGGGACGATCTGAAAGAGAGGTTCGACGAAGCCCGCCGAAAAAGAAATTGCCCCACTCGAGGCCTCTCGGCGCGGCGCTCCATGCCCTGGCAGTGCGGCCGCGAGGCCGCGCTGCGGTCCTCTCGCGCGGGCCAGAGGCCCGCGTTCGGGCACCTTCGCGCGCGCAGCCTCCCGCCAGGGCGGACGTCGACGAAGACGACCACCGCGACGACGACGAGGAGGCCGAGGAGACCGACGAGAGCAGCAGCTAACAGGAGGAAGCAGCTCGAGCTTCGGCGTCGTCGTCGAGGTCCGCGGCGACATCGTCGACGCGGAGACCGCAAGGGCTCCGCGATATCAGGGACGCCGCGCTCCGGCCCGCAGGCGGTCCAGGACGCGCGAAGCGCGAGGCTCGTAGAGCCGGTCCTGGACGGCCGAGGACCGGGGCGCACGGGGACCCGGGTGGCCTTCGGGCCGGACCTTGTCCAGGGCCTTCGGCCGCTTCGCGGCGAGCTGCGCTCGCCCTGGACAAGGCCCGCCCCTTCGGCCCCGTCTCTGCTACGAGGAGATGCAGCGGCATCTCCTCGGTGAGGAGCAGCTCCCGACAATCGCGACGTCGCCGAGGAAGTGGCAGAAATCGTTAGCCTGCACGGCTTCCGTGGCAGACGTCTTCTGCCTACGAGCCCTCCGATGCAGAAGACGTTCGGCGAGAAGGGCGGCGCGGCTTCATTTCTTAGCCGCCGCTCCCGGCGGCTCCCGGGCGCGCTGGCGCGAGGGCGCACGGGGCGCGGTGCTCGAGCACCCGAGCGAAGCGAGGAGCGCAGAGGACCACGCCCCGGTCTTCGCGCTCGTAGTGCCAGCGCTTCAGCGCCGCGTCGGCATAGCCGACGCCTCCGCTGCTCGATGGCCTGGCGCGGCGCTCGCTCGCGCCGACGTCGAGCCGAGGAGCGCAGCTCGCGAGCACCGCAGGCGCGTGCGGCGGCGCGTTCGCGAGCGCCGTGTCCAGGCCCTTCAGCGACCGAGCGAAGCAAGCTCCGCTCGGCCTAGGCGGTGTCGGCCGAACTCTGTTAGGCCGCAGGGCGTCGCCACAGCGAGCGTCAGCGAGTGGAGGCGATGCCCCGGAGGCGCGTGGGGCCCCCGCGAAGCGAAGCGGAGCGCTTCATTTCAGCCGGAGCGGCCCAAAGCAGCTTTGGGCCGCGGGGCGCTGCACGGCGCGTGCCGGAGGGAGGTCCGAGGAGGGGCCCCCGGCGCGCCGTGCTCGCGCCCGCACCGTCCTCGCCCCGCGCGCCGGAGCCGCCGGGGGCGGCTCCCCTCCACGGCGCCCGCAGGCGCCGTGCGGTGCTCGTCCTCCGCGTGCTCTTCGCAGAGAGCCGTCTCGCAGTCAGGATTCGGCGAGCATCTTCAGTGCAAGGGCCACATGCTCTCTGACCCCTTCCATCGGATCGTTGAGCAGACCACGTAGGACTTCCGAGTCCTCGCGTTGGCGTTGCCTGCCGAGCATGTAGGCCGCCCACATTCGAGAGCCGGCATTCCTTGACCGAAGCCCCAGGTAGAGCTCCTCCCGGAGTCGCGCGCGAGGGAGACGTTCAAGAAGATGGATTACGGGCCAGTAGGATTCATAGCCGTCGCCGTATCCCAGAGAGTCGATCAGCGGGCGAATACAGGTCTCGTCCGCACAGTTTGCGAGGGCGTCCACGATTCGGCCGTAGTCCTCAAGGAGTTCCGGTGTGAGGTCTTCATCCGGGGGCATGGGACTCAGTCGGACCAGCTCGGCCAGCAAGCGGTCACGCTCATTGCCTTCACTCATTTCGGCGGCCTACTTAGAAGCTCAGGGTATGTCTCACGGTAGTAGCGGAGAACGTCCTTTACCCCCTGATCGTACTTGCCCGGTTCGCCCACCTTCGCCCCTACTCGTCGGACGTCCTTGAGATCGCGCCCCAGGACGATCCTAAACGCCTCCTTCGTCTCTCCCCGACGTACAGCAAGGCCTCGCGCACGAAATGTTCTCGTCATCTCATGCTCGGTGGCAGGCATCACGATCGCGGCCCCCTTGCCTCTACTCGTGAATTTAGCTGCGGCCTGTGGCATGTGATGCGGGGTCAGACCATCGCCGACAACGGCCCGCCCGGCGAGGTCCTCGAATGCGCCCGCCTCCCCAACCCTAAGAGGTAGCCGCTCACCAACGAATCGCGCTCCGGGACCTTCACCCGCTATCAGGCCGCCAGGGAGGACGTCGCCGAATTCAATGGCGTCATGCGAGAACACCGAGGGCGCCGCACGTTCCGATGCACCTTCTCCAAGCCCTGCGAGAGTTCTTAGCCCCCGGCCCGACGACCGAAGCGCCGGCATCAGCGCTGCGAGGTCTCCGGCCGCGCCAGCGACATCCCCCATCGCTTCGTTGATCGCTTCCTGTGCCGAGGTGCCGACCGGCAGCCTACCTTCCGGGTTCGTCAGGGCGACGTAGGTGCCATGTCCGAGGCGTCCGGTGCCTTCCCCAAGCCGAAGCGAACCCGAGACTCCCGACATCAACAGTCTCATCGCTGCGTCGTTGCCAGTTCTGAGAGGCGAATCTGACGGCAAACCGCTACTCATTCGAGCCGCTTGCGCTGCGGCGGCCGCATCGAGAGCATCTGCGGTCTCTGTGCCGACCGCCGGGCACGGCAGTCCGAAGGCGCACAGCCCCCACGGGTCTTCGGGGCTATCCGACACGAGCCCGCAGCTAATCGAGCCGCAAGCCCGACGCGACCAGAGGCTTAGCGACGGCGATGCCCCGACACGGAAGGGCGGCAGTAGCTCGAAACCCCCGACGCGAGTTTCTGGATAACTCGGCGGTGGACCTCGCAGAAGGTTGAGGTCGACGAGCGTCAGAGGACCGAGGTTGAAGTGTTCTCCGTGCTCGAGTTCGCGCTCGGCGAGGATGACGTCGCCGAGGTCGAAGCGCGCGGGCTCAGCGGCTTCGATGTCAGCGACGGCAGCCGGCGCGAGCGAAGCGAGCGCCGAGGCCGCTTCGGTTCTCGCGGCAGAGAAGGAGGCGGGTGGGTTCGACTCCCACACGCCGGTACGCGAGGCCTCGGCGCGGAAAGCCGGAAGAGCAGCTAAGGGAAGGAGCAGCACGAGCGCCGCGAGGCGCCCTCGCCCGATCGCCTCCGCTCGCGGTCCGGCCATCGGAGAGGAGTCTAGCGGTGCCGGGCGGAGGAGAAGCCGAGGACCTTGAGCAGCTCCGCGGTCGTGAAGACGAGGACGCCGGCGTCGTCGAAGTCGTCGTCGTTCGACCAGACCGGCAGCCCCCGCTTCAGGGCGAGGCCAGGACCGTGGTGTCGTTGGGATCACGCTTGCCGATGAGGCTCGCGGCATCCTTCAGCCGTGTCCGGTAGCCGATCTCGGGCACGATCTCGATCGGCAGCGCGTCGAAGACCCGGATGATCGGCGCACGGTCCAGGCCAGCCTTGGCGGCGAGGACAGGAAGGTATTCCCGGACCTCGCCGGCCGCGACGTCGGTCGTGATGACGTGAAAGACCCGGGCCTTCTCGAAGACCTTGCGCGCGGCGTGCCCGAGAGAGGCCGAGAGCAGGACGTTAGCGTCCGCGACGACGCTTCTAAAGTCTTCGAAACCACGCTGAGCCTCGTCCTCCGTGATTCCCTTGGCCTGCAGCTGCTCGGCGAGCTGGGCCGAGAGCGTCAGGTAGAGCTGCCGCCTCATCTCCAGAGGGACGTTCTTTGGGTCCTTCAGGGGGACGATCAGGGCGGTGGGGTGGCTGTGGCTGGTGACGAGGACGTTCTCGGCACCATTGAGGATTTCGCTGGTCTGGTTCCGGAGTTCGCGGACGGTGACGGTCTTCATGGCCTTGTCTCCGCTTCCATCCTGCTCCTGTCGGTGGATATGTGTCAACAGGTGTGTACACATACGTGCCTCGCGGAGGCAGGCTCACTCTGCGCTGCCTCCGCCGCTCCCAGCCCCACCCGGCAGGAGCCGGGCCGCCGGGTGGGTGGCCGTGTGGATCTCCTTGAGCTTCGTGATGGCCACATGGGTGTAGATCTCCGTCGTCGTCAGCTTCACGTGGCCCAGGATGGCCTGGATCATCCGCACGTCCGCCCCGTTCTCGAGCATCAGCGTCGCCATAGCGTGCCGGAAGAGGTGGCAGGACCCGGTGCGCGCGACACCGGACGCCTTCACGTACCGGCTCACGTACAGGCTGAGCGTCTTCGGCGCGATCGGCTCCCCTTCGGCCGCGAGGAAGAGGTACCCGTGGTCCGGCTCGATCACGAAGTCGGGCCGGGCCTCGCGGATGTACTTCGCGATCCACGCCCCGGCCCGCTCCCCCACCGGGACGACCCGATCCCGCCGGCCCTTGCCCTGGCGGACGGTGATCGTGCCGCGTTCGGTGTCGACGTCGTGGACCTTCAGACCCGACAGCTCGGTGCGCCGGATCCCCGTCGAGTAGAAGGTCTCGAGAATCGCCCGGTCTCTCAGGCCCTGCGGCTTCCGGATGTCGGGCTGGGCCAGGATCGCCTCGGCTTCGGTCGCCGTCAGGACGTGCTTCGGAGCCGCTTCTCCACCTTCGGCAGCTCGAGCTCGGAGGCGGGATTCGAGCGGAGGTGGTTCTCGCGCGCGAGCCACTTGAAGTACTGCTTGATGAAGCTCAGCCGGTGGTGCTGCGTCGAGAGCGTCAGCGGGCTGCCGTCGGGCTTCTCCGTGTATAAGAGCGTCCGCTGGTAGCGCTCGAGCATCGGCTTCGTGACGTCGCGAGGCTTCATCACGCCCCGCTCCTGGCACCAGACGGCGAAGTCCGAGACGGACCACTCGGCCGACAGGACCGTCCTCGGCGAGTAGCCCCTGACCTTCATGTGCTCGAGATGTGCCTTGAGGAGGACGACGAAGCCGCGCGAGTCGGTCGTGTCGCGGAAGGCGAAGACTCGCTTTCTCCGGGCCGCCGCACGTCGTCGGGCCGGGCTCGTCACGGCCCTGCTCCTACAGCCGGCCCGCTGGGCGGCGCAGGACCAGCTTGGGCTCGGGCAGTGGGTACGACGGGATTCCGAGCGTGGCTCCGAGGAGCGGAGTTTCGGCCTCTTCGTGCGAGAAGCCGTTCAAGTGCCCATGGGGAGCGGGGTCCGGCTCTTCTTCCTCACCCCGCGATCCGCCCGCGAGGTGGCCCTCTTCCCCCCGCGAGGTTCCAGTCGTAGTCGCGGGACACGCTTCCTCGTCGATGGGATCGACGAGGAAGCGGTGTCGAGGAGGCCCAGGAGGAAGGGCCGGCCGTCCTTCCCTTCGCCGCGCCAGAGGAGCTCGTAGGCGAAGCTCTGGCCTCGGCCGCCACGGTGGACGAGGATGTGCTCGAGCACCGCGAGCCGGTCGAGGTGGATCCGCAGCTGCGTGTCGCCCCAGCCCGTCGCGATCCTCACGCCCCGGCGCGAGAAGCGCAGGTCCTCCCGCGTGACGCACTGCTTCTCGCAGACGGACGTGACCAGGTCGTCGGGGTGGACGAGAAGCCGCCGCGTCTGCGGCGGCAGCTCGTCCAGGCTCCGGCCGAGGACCTCCGAGGCGAGACGGTTGGCGAGAGCGACGTCGGAAAGGGTCGCTTCGACGTACTCGACGACCTCGCCGTCGACGGTCAGGCTCTTCACCTCCCGCTGGTACTGAAAGAGAAGGGCGATGGCCTCGATGAGCTTGAGGTACTTGACGTGGTCGCGCCGCATCGGCGTCTTCTCGTCGAGGAAGGTGAGGCGCGCGGCGAAGGGGTTGTGGAGAGGAGCGGGCGCAGGAGCCGCTGGGCGTTGCGGTGGACCTTCAGCGCCTTGGGCTTCCGGCGTGAACCAAAAGGGAGGATACCCGTCGAGCGTCGGGCCCGCCGCTGCAGCTCGTGGATGCGCCTCGTCTGCTCCCGGCTCTCGTCGACGGTCAGGACGAGGCGGCGGTTGAGGAGCTCCTCGTCGATCTCTCGATGGCCGTCGTCGTCGGGAAGATCATCACCGGCCTTCGACGCGGTACTCCTGCGTGACGAGGCGTCACTGCGGGTCCTTGCCGGTGGAGGCGATGGAGAGCTCGCCCTCCGCGACTGGAGGAGCTTCCAGGCGTAGCCCGCCTTCTCCGCGCCTTCCTCCTCGGCGATGGCCAGGATCTTGTACCGCACTGGCTCTTGCCCTCGCCGAAAGTAGAAGGCGACTGGCCCGTGAGGGCCAGTATTTCGCGCTCCTCCTCCGGGACAGAAGCCGAGGACGGCCTCCATGAGGGCTGACTTGCCCCGGCGGCCGAGCTGGACTGGAGATGACGGCCAGCGGCAATCCCCGGCTTTCTCGAGACGGCCGCGAAATTTAGGCCGTGATTGTTCGTGTCCTCCCCGACTGAGACCGCGGTCTCAAGTCATCGAGGATACGGGCGGGGTGGGGTCGCGGGGAAGCCGAGGCTTCGGCCGTTTCATCTTCGGAGAGGAGGGACGGCCTTCTCCATACAAACTCAGTCTTGCGGATCTCTCCTGCTGAAGCTCTCGGCACGGCGCAGGAGCTGGCCGAGGTCGCCTTGATCGTCTCTTCGATCGGGCCCAGCTCGTGCGCGGCCTGCTTCTCGAAGGCGGCGCGCTGGCGGGCCGTCAGGGGTGTCGACGAAGAACGGGAGGTGGCAGGGGCGCGAAGAGGGCCTCGGCCTCAGAGGCCCTTCGCGAGGTGACGAAGGGACGTTGAGCTTCAGGACGCCCCAGGCGGGAGTTCTTCTTCAGGCCGCGGGGCGGTAGCGGCGATATCGCCGAGAGGACGACGACTTCAGTCGAGTTCGGGGTCGTCTGCGAGGCATCGCCCTGGTTCTTTTCTTTAGCTGCTAAAGGGGCCTGGGTCGTACGTGTTACGACGAGGACGGGGGGCGGGGGAAGGGCCCGGGGCGGGGCGCAGCAGCCGCCTCGGCTGGCGCGAGCGCGCCGCGGCAGCAATGCGCCTTAGCGTCGTGGCGGTTGTCGTCGTGACGCTCTCCGGCACTTCCGTTCCCCATCAGACAACCGTTCGCGGGGGGCCGAGCCTTTCCGCCGGCTGGACCTTCAGGTTTCCTCGACGCCATGCGCGGCCGTGACGTTGCGGAAATGGCGCACTGAAGGTGGGAGAAATCGATCGGCGCCTCGCGGAGGATGACTTCCTTCGGGACGGGGCTGAGTTGAAGACGCGCGGGTGGGGCCGGGAGGTAGAGGTGCGGCGGCGTGCCGGCCCGGGTGTGCGTCGGCGTGATCTTCGGCCGTAGGCGCGGGGACCTCGCCCCCTTCGCCCGGATCGGGATGACAGGCGATTCCGAAGGTGTTCGTGGCCGTCTCGGAGATGCCCTTCTGGGGCCCTGGATCTCTTGGTTCATGGCGGGGAGTAGCCGAGCGTGCGATGCGCTGGCGAGCCGAAGCGGTGTGACCTCCAGGATGGACGGGGCCCGCTTCTCCGAGATACCCGGGGGCCTCGGGGCTCTCCTTCAGCGTCTGGTGGTATTGGCCGGTGACCTGGCGGGGGCTCGCGGTCGTCGGCGTCGAGGTCACGGGAGATTCAGGACGCTCGAGCGCTGCGGCGGCCTCCGGGGAGGGCGTCGTCGGGAAGTGCTGCTGGCCCCGCGGATCTCGTGGGGGACTCACCCTTCGGCCTTCATCACCCAGTCGATCGGCGGGCGCCCGTCTGGCTTCGCCGGCGTGCCAGAGGTTCTTGCCGGGAGTCACGCGAGGGGGCTCCCCGGTGTCGTGGGACGGCTGTCCGATCAGGTCCTGCGTGCTGCTCTTCAGCTCGACGCCCCCGACCTTCCGGAGTCGCTCAGGGAGGAACTCCTCGGATGCGCCGGACAGCTCGTCGAGATTCGCGCCATCGATCACCTCCGCGCGTCAGAAACGCCGTTTCGGGAAATATCAGGGGAACAGGTTTTTGGTACGTCTGTCAATGGACATCCACGAGCTCATCCGAGACCCGACCTAGACTCGCTGCTGATGGCCGCGTTCTCTCCGACTCTCAAGCGGCTCCGGCAGGCGCCTCGCAACAGGTGGCCGGTGATCGGGGCCGTCCACTTGTCTCAAGTACAAGAGATGGGGGACTCTGCCCCGCTTCGAGCCTCCTACATGGCCCCGAGTGCTCCAGGTTTCCTCAGACGAGCTGGTCTTCGGCGTGATGACGAGCGCAGGCCCCGGATCCGCTTATCTCCCGTCCTGCGAGCGGCTCAGGCTCGATGCCGTGGTGACGTGACGACCTGAAATCGATCGTCCGAAATTTCCTCGACGCCTTCATCGCCAGAAGCAGATCGACCGGATCGCCAGCGGCAGAGCTGATGAGCGTCACGGCCCTCCGGGACCTGATGCTCCCAGTCACCGCGGCTGGCTGCCGACGGCGGACTGTGGCCGAGGCCCGCCTTGCCTGGCCGCACGGCTGGGGGCTCTCCGGGGGGACACCGCCCAGCTGCTGCCGGGCGGCCGGCGAACCGGTGTTCATGAATCGGACCGCCTGGGCCCAAAGGTCTCTACCTGCAGCAGGCTGGGTCTTCCTCTTCGGCGCGGACACTTCCAGATCGCCGCGGCCGCGGCCACTCCCTTGACCCCCGCGTGCGCATCCGGGTGCTCGACCGGTTTCCGTTCGTGGGTTTCGGACAAGAAAGGACTCGGGCTGGATTGCAGAGGAGCACACGGAACTCCTTGGAACGCGGGTCGGCCGGTCTGCCGCGCATCCGGCCCTGGCGCAAGGGTTCTCGATCGGGTGGGGTCGCCCACGTTCTTCGGGAGGTGGTGGCTCTGCTGTGGAAACACGGCGTCGCCAGAGCCGGCAAGGCCCTCGGCCGCTCCGGCGACGAAGGGCTCGACGGGGTGATCAAGAGGACCGGCTCCCGTCTGGACGTGATCGCAGGCCAAGCCGGGGGGGGACGGTCCGGCCGGATCAAGTTCGTGGGGCGCTGCACGGGAAGGGCCCGCAGGGCGTCTTCCTCACGACAGGCGCCTTCTCCGACGGGGCCCGCCAGTACGCCGCCGGGATCGACTCGAGGTCGCGCGATGACGGTGCCCGGCTGGCGGGCGTGATCGACTTCGATCTCGGCGTCTCCGCCACGACCTACATCGTCGGCGCATCATTCAACTTCTTCGGCGAAGTGCCCCCGCCCGGAGGGTCCGGATCCCCGCCCCCGGCTCCGGCGGAGGGCGGTGAGCCGCGCTCTTCACGGCGCGCCCGGCGGGCCCACCCTGCCCGTCACGCGCCGTGAATCCCTCCGCCCGTCCCTCCGGCCGAGGGCGGCCTGCGCGCCGCGTCGCACAGGGCCGCTGGGGGCCATTCGGCCCGGCGCTCTGTCGCGGCGCTGCCCGGCCCCTCCCGCCTCCGGGGCCGGCGCGGCCGGGTTGGGGCCGTCACCGCCGGGTCGCAAGGCGGCGGCCTACGGCGCCTGCCGCTTCCCGGCCCGCGGGCAGCTAGCCCGTCACGAGGGCCGCGTCGAGGGGGCGCCTCGCGCCGGCGCACCTCGGCGGTGGCGCCTCCGGCCGGCGCCAGCCCTGGCAGTGGCTGCTCGGGCCGCAGCCTCCCGCCGGGGGACGCGACGGCGCGCGGGAGCGCCGAGGGGGCCGACGAGGGAAGCGGCTAAAGGAAGGCAGCTCGAGCTTCGGCGTCGTCCCGCGGCGACTCGTCGACGCGGAGACCGAATGGGCTCCGCGATATCAGGGCGCCGCTCCGGCCCGCGGCGGTCAGGACGCGGCGCGAGGCTCGTAGAGCCGGTTCCTGGCGGCCGAGGACCGGGGCGCAGCCGGGGACGTCGCGCGCGGGTGCCGTCGTGACGTCGCCGGAAGTGGCGAAATCGTTAGGCTCGCGGCCTCCGTGGCAGACGTCGTCTGCCTCCGGGCCCCTGAGAAGAAGTTCGGCGAGAAGGGCTGCCAGGCTTCTTTCTTTAGCCGCTCCCGGCGGTCCCGGGCGCGCTGGCGCGAGGGCGTCGGGGCGCAGTGCTCGAGCACCGCGCGAAGCGAGGAGCGCAGAGGTCCGCGCCCCGGCCTCTGCGCCCGTAGTGCCAGCGCTTCAGCGCCGCGTCGGCGTAGCCGACGCCTCCGCTGCTCGGTGGCCTGGCGCGGCGCTCGCTCGCGCCGTCGCCGGGCCGAGGAGCGCAGCGGCGCGAGCACCGCAGGCGCGTGCGGCGGCGCGTTCGCGAGCGACGTGCCCAGGCCCTTCAGCGCCCGCGATCGAGCGCGCGCCGCTCGCCCCTGGCGGTTTGACATAGCGTTCAGACGTTATGTCAAAGGTCCGGCCGAAGGCCGGACCCGGAGGCGGGAGGGGCGCCCCCGCGCAGCGAAGCGCAGCGGGACTTCAGCCGCTCCGGGGCCGATAACCGCGGTTATCGGCAAGCGCCCCTGACGCCGCGCGGAGCGGAGGCGACACTTCGCCGCAGCTACGCGCCGCGGCAGGGATGCGAGGCGCGTGACGGGCCGGGGAAATTGGGGCCTCGCCCGGCGCGCGCCTCGCAGAGCGTCCGGCTCCTCCGCCCCTCCGCCGGAGCCGCCCGGGGGCGTCCCCGTCCACGGCGCCCGCTGGCGCCGTGCGGTGCCCCGCTCCGGTCCGGTCCTCGGGCCTCGGCGTCCTTGGGCTCTACGCCGACCCGATCCCATGACGTCCAGACGGGCCGCTTCTGATACGCTCGAAGTCCAGCACGTCCCGTCCGTCACCTGGCAGAGCGAGCATCGCCGAAAGGTGGCCTTGGGCCCCCTCGATTCCGACCCTGCTGGACGAGTAAGTCACCTAGGCAGCACAGGGCGCGCCCCTCCGTTGTCGCGTCACCAGAATCCGGCGCCCCTCCTTCGAAGCGCGCCGGAAGCACCTCCTCTCCCGGTCGACCAGGTCACCTCGGTCTAGGAGGAGCAGGGCCTTCTGAACCAGAGCATCTCATGGTCATCAGTTCTTCCCGTATGAGCGCGAAGGCTCCGAGAGCTCTTCGGAAGCTCGTAATCGCTTCATGAGGACCTGAATCTGCGTTTCCACGTCCCCGAGTGCTGAAGTCTGGTTTGTTCCGAAGCCATGCCGTCCAAGCATCGTTCCAGCCCTCTTGGTGGATTGCCTGGTGCTGTTCGTTCGAGAGGAGCGCGATCCGCTCTGTGCACGAATCGGCTTCTGAATCCTTCACCCCCGCTCCGCAAGCCTGCGCGTGAAGCCTTCCTCACCGGAGCAGTTGCTGGGGCACGAGGTGATGCTCCCTCTTGCGGCCGCTGGACCATATCGACCACGCCATGACCGACTACCCGCGGTATGCCGCTTGGCGTCGTGCCCGTGACCCTCGGAGTCCTGGAGGATTCGGCCCCGGAGTCCCTGGCCCCAAACGCCGACGGCGTCTCGACCTCCGGCTCGAGATCAACGGGCATCTTCGCTGCATCGATCGGCGGCGCGACCAGCGGCGGCGAGTCCCTCTCGGCGCCGCGTGCCAGAAGCGCAGCGTTCGCAGGATTCGTCGCCAGATAGATGTTCGCGAACTCGACGTCCGCTCGCGACATCCCGAGCCGCTCAACGGCCACGTCCTCTGCCTTCGACTGACCGAACCGGTCAGCAGGCAGGCCCGTCTCGGCCCGGATCGAGGTGATGAGCCCCCACGGGTCATATCGGCTATCCGACACGACTTCCCGACAAGAGAAGCCGCAAGCCTGACGCGACCAGAGGCTTAGCGACGGCGATGCCCCGACGCGGAAGGGCGGGAGTAGCTCGAAACCCCCGACGCGAGTTTCCGGATAACTCGGCGGCGGGCCTCGCAGAAGGTTGAGGTCGACGAGCGTCAGAGGGCCGAGGCCGAAGTTCTCAGCGTCGGCGTTCGCGGTATCGGCGAGGACGACGTCGCCGAGGTCGAAGAGTGGCGGCTCTGCGGTTTCGACGTCAGCCCGCGCGCTCGCGTCGAGTCGCGCGGCCGGCGCGAGCGAAGCGAGCGCCGTGGCCGCGTCGGCGCTCGGCGCCGTGAGAGAGGAGGGTGGGTTTCGCTCCCACACGCTCGTGCGTGAGGCCTCAGCTCGCGGCGCCAGCAGCACCGCCAGGGCCAGGAGCACGAAGAGCCGCGTGATCCTCACGCGGCCCATTCTGCAACTAAAGGAAGGAAGGCTTCAGTGCGTCCGGTCCGGCGCTTTTTCCGGCGGCAGCAGGAGGGCGGCCGGGTGCGTGGCCGTGTGGACCTGCTTGAGCTTCGTGATCGCGACGTGCGTGTAGATCTCCGTCGTCGTCAGCTTCACGTGCCCGAGGATCGCCTGGATCATCCGGACGTCGGCCCCGTTCTCGAGCATGAGCGTCGCCATGGCGTGCCGGAAGAGGTGACAGGAGCCGGTCTTCGCCACGCCGGACGCCTTCACGTACCGACTCACGTACAGGCTGAGGGTCTTCGGGGCGATCGGCTCACCCTCGCCAGCGAGGAAGATGAAGCCGCGGTCCGGCTCGATGACGAAGTCGGGTCGGGCCTCGCGGATGTATTTCGCGATCCACGCGCCGGCCCGCTCCCCCACCGGGACGACGCGATCCCGTCGGCCCTTGCCCTGGCGCACCGTGATCGTCCCGCGCTCGGTGTCGACGTCGTGGACCTTCAGGCCGGAAAGCTCCGTCCGCCGGATTCCCGTCGAGTAGAAGGTCTCGAGAATCGCTCGGTCACGGAGGCCCTGGGGTTTGCGGATGTCGGGCTGCGCCAGGATCGCCTCTGCCTCCGACGCCGTCAGGACGTGCTTCGGGAGCCTCTTCTCCACCTTCGGCAGCTCGAGCTCGGAGGCCGGATTCGAGAGGAGGTGATTCTCGCGAGCGAGCCACTTGAAGTACTGCTTGATGAAGCTCAGCCGATGGTGCTGCGTCGAGAGCGTCAGCGGGCTCCCGTCGGGCTTCTCCGTGTAGAAGAGGGTCCTCTGGTAGCGCTCGATCATCGGCTTCGTGACGTCGCGGGGCTTCATCACGTCCCGCTCCTGGCACCAGACGACGAAGTCCGAGACGGACCACTCGGCCGAGAGGATCGTCCTGAGCGAGTAGCCCCTCACCTTCAGGTGCTCGAGATGGGCCTTCAGGAGGATGACGAAGCCGCGCGGGTCGGTCGTATCGCGGAAGGCGAAGACCCGCTTCCTTCGGGCCGCTGCGCGCCGTCGGGCCGGGCTCGTCACGGCCCTGCTCCTACAGCCGGCCCGCTGCGCGGCGGAGGAGGAGCCTCGGCTCGGGCGGCGGGTACGACGGGATTCCGAGCGTGGCTCCGAGGAGCGGAGTTTCGGCGTCTTCGTGCGAGAAACCGTTCAAGTGCGCATGGGGAGCGGACTCCGGCTCGTCTTCCTCACCCCGCGATCCCCCCGCGAAGGCCCCGCGATGGGGCCGCGATCCCCCCGCGAGGTTGCCCTCTTCCCCCCGCGAGGTTTCAGTCGTAGTCGCGGGAGACGCCTCCTCATCGATGGGATCGACGAGGGCGGCGGTGTCGAGGAGGCCCAGCAGGAAGGGCCGTCCGTCCTTCCCTTCGCCGCGCCAGAGGAGCTCGTAGACGAAGCTCTGACCTCGGCCGCCACGGTGGACGAGGACGTACTCGAGCGCCGCGAGCCGGTCGAGATGGGTCCGCAGCTGCGTGTCGCCCCAGCCCGTCGCGATCCTCACGTCCCGGCGCGAGAAGCGCAGGTCCTCCCGGGCGACGCCCTGCTTCTCGCAGACGGACGTGACCAGATCGTCGAGGTGGACGAGGAGCCTCCGCGTCTGCGGCGGCAGCTCGTCCAGGCTCCGGCCGAGGACCTCAGAGGCGAGACGGTTGGCGAGGGCGACATCGGAGAGGGTCGCTTCGACGTACTCGACGATCTCTCCGTCTACCGTCAGCGACTTCACATCCCGCTGGTACTGGAAGAGCAGGGCGATGGCCTCGATGAGCTTGAGGTACTTGACGTGGTCGCGCCGCATCCGCGTCTTCTCATCGAGGAAGGTGAGGCGCGAGGCGTAGGGGTTGTGGACGAGGAGCGGGCGCAGGAGCCTCTGCGCATTCCTGTGGACCTTCAGCGCCTTCGGCTTGCGTCGTGAGGCGAGGATGCCGTCGAGCGTCGAGGCCCGTCGCTGCAGCTCGTGGATGCGCCTGGTCTGCTCGCGGCTCTCGTCGACCGTCAGGACGAGGCAGCGGTTGAGGAGCTCCTCGTCGATCTCGATGGCCGTCGTCGTCAGGAAGATCATCACCGGCCCTTCGACCCGGTACACCATGGTGACGAGGCGCCCCGTCTGCGGGTCCTTGCCGGTGGAGGCGATCGACAGCTCGCCTTCGGACTGGAGGAGCTTGAGGGCGTAGCCCGCCTTCTCCGCGCCTTCCTCTTCGACGATCGCCAGGATCTTGTGCCTGAGGCTCCTGCCCTCGCCGAAGTAGAAGAGCGACTGCCCCGTGAGGGCCGAGTACTTCTCGCGATCCTCTTCCGGGACGAAGCCGAGGACGGCTTCCATGAGCGCTGATTTGCCGGCGGCAGAGCTCGACTGGACGATGATGGCCAGCGGCTTGTCGAGCTTTCTCGAGACGGCCGCAAGGTAGGCCGTGAGCTTGTTGGTGTCTTCACCGACGAGGCCGATGGCCTCGAAGTCTTCGAGGATGCGGGTGAGGAGCTTCGGGTCGCGGAGGAAGGTGAGTGCCTCGGCCGTCTCCTCCTCGGATAGAAGGACGGCCTTCTCCTTCGGCTCGAGCGTCTTGCGGATGCTCTCCTGCTGAAGCTCCTCGGCGCGGCGCAGGAGCTGGCCGAGGTCGCGCTTGATCGTCTCCTCGATCAGTCCCAGCTCGTGCGCAGCCTGCTTCTCGAAGGCCGCGCGCTGGCGTGCCGAGTAGAGGTCGAGGGTGTCGACGAAGAAGCCGGAGAGCGGCGACGGCGGGGCGAAGAGAGCCTCGGCCTCCGGGCCTTCGCGTGTGACGAGGACGTTGAGCTTCAGGACGCCCCAGGCGAGGTTCTTCTTCAGACCGCGGAGGCGATAGCGGCGATCGCCGAGAGGGACGACGACTTCGTCGAGATCGGGGGTCGTCGTCGAGGCATCGGTCTGTGGCTTCCTTTCTTTAGCTGCTAAAGGGGCCGGCTGCTCGTACATGCGTGCGACAGGGACGGGCGAGACGGGCGAGACAGGGACCGGCGCGGCCGGAGGCGGCGCAGCCGTCGTGGCGGTTGTCGCCGTGACCCTCTCAGGCTGCTTCCCGTTCCCCATCCAGACGGCCGTCCGCAGAAGAAGGCCGAGAGCTTTCGCGGGCGGCTGGACCTTCAGCGCGTACTCGTTGGCGTCCATCCCCTTCGGAAACTGGACGCGCGAGCAGCCGATCCCTTCCGCGGTGAGCTTTTTCGCGAGGCTCTCGGCGGCCTTGTCGCCCGCCTCGTCGCGGTCGTAGGCGATCAGGACGTGCTCCGTGCCGTACGCCTTGAAGGCCGCGAGGTGGTCGTGCGTGAAGCCTTCCACGCCGTAGGAGGCCGTCACGTTGCGGAAGCCCGCGCACCAGAAGGTGAGCGCGTCCATCAGCGCCTCACAGAGGATGACTTCTTTCGACGCGACAAGAGCTTCGACGTTGAAGACGCCTCGGTGCGGGCCGGGGAGGTAGAGGTGGAGCGGCGTTCCGGCCCGTAGCTGGTGTGCCGGGGTGATCTTCCGGCCGTAGGCGCCGAGGACCTCGCCGCCTTCGCCGAGGATCGGGACGACGAGAGAGCCGTTGAGGTGCTCGTGGCCGCTGTCGCGCAGGACGCCCAGCTTCTGGAGCCGTGTCCGGATCTCCTGGCCGGCCTTCCTGTTCATGGCGGGGAGGCGGTAGCCGAGCGTGCGGTTGGCGTAGCCGAGACGAAAACGATCGATGACCTCGGGATGCGTCAGGCCCCGGTTCTCGAGATACGCGAGGGCCTCGGGACTCTCCTTCAGCATCTGGTGGTAGTAGCCGATGACCTGCTGCAGCAGCTCGCGATCGTCGGCGTCGAGGTCGACGGGCGCGGCGAGCTTCGGGACGGTGGAGCGCTGCGGGGTGTCGAGCGACGCCATCGTCGGGAAGTTGTCGGCCCTCAGGATCTCGACGGCGTGCCGGAAGCTCACCCCTTCGGCCTTCATCACCCAGTCGATCGGCGAGCCCCCGGTCTGACACGCACCCAGGCAGTGCCAGAGGTTCTTGCCGGGGGTGACGACGAGGGACGGCTCCCGGTCGTCGTGGAAAGGACAGCGGCCGATCAGGTCGGCGCCGTGGCGCCTGAGCTCCACGCCGCGAGCTTCGGCAAGCCGCTCGAGCTGGACCTCTTCACGGATGCGCTGGAGCAGCTCGTCGGGGATTCGCGCCATCGGTCACCTCCGCCACGTCGAAACGCCGTTTTCGCGAGGGGCTGTCAAGAGCGTCGGTCGGGAGAAATCGGTGATTAACACTTGACTCACGATATGGGAATAACAGATAGTCAGTCAAGGAGGAATCACCCCGTGCTCGCCGACGCCGGTACCGTCCTTTTCATGCCGAAGTCGACGGAAGCCCTCGTGTTCGGGCGCCGGCTCAAGGAGCTGCGCAAACGGCGCGGTCTCTCCCAGAAGGAGCTGGCGGCCGCCATCGGGGTCCACCAGTTCCAGATCTCCAAGTACGAGACCGGCTCCTACTTCCCCACCGTCGGAAACGTGATCGAGATCGCCAGGTATCTGCAGGTTGGCCTGGCCGAGTTGTTCGGGGAGGTGATCCCCGACGAGGCCGAGGTGAGGAATCTGCGGCTCCTCCACCGCTTCCGCGATCTCGAGACCCTCCCGAAGGACGACCAGGATGTCGTCGTCAAGCTGATAGACGCATGGATCGCAAAAGGAAAAATCCGAAAACTCGTGAGCTGAGAGTCGCTTGCGCGACTCCGGCCATCGAGAGGCCCGGGGCTGGCGAGGGCCGCTCCACGCGATATCCTCGCCCTGCAGGAAGTACGGGCATGAGCACGCGACGGGACAAGGACCAGCTGAAGCTGTTCGGGGCGAAGGTCCCGACGCGGCTGCGTGAGGCCGAGGCTCCCGATCGCCCCCGGCGGTCCCTGCGGACGGCGGGGCTGTTCGCGGGAGTGGCCGGTCTCGAGCAGGGGCTCGCCAGGGCCGGTCACGAGACCGCCCTCTTCTGCGAGATCGACACCGGAGCTCGCGCGGTTCTGGCCGCTCACTTCCCCGACATCCCGTGCGAGCCCGACGTCCGCGAGCTGAAGTCGCTCCCGAAGGGGACGCAGCTCCTGGCAGCGGGGTTCCCGTGTCAGGACCTCAGCCAGGCCGGCAAGACGGCCGGGATCGAAGGCTCGCGCTCGGGACTCGTCGGCGAAGTGTTCCGGCTCGTCCGCAAGACGCGCGTGCCGTTCGTCCTTCTGGAAAACGTGCCGTTCATGCTCCAGCTCGCTCGCGGGCAGGCGCTGGAGGTAATCGTCGCGACGCTCGAGAGCCTCGGCTATCGCTGGGCTTACCGCGTCGTCGACACGCGCGCCTTCGGTCTGCCGCAGCGGCGTGAGCGGGTGTTCCTTCTGGCCACTCTCGACGAGGACCCGCGGCGGGTCCTTTTCTGCGACGACGCCGGCGAGCCGGAGGAAGAGCGGCCACAGGGACGGGTGGCGTGCGGGTTCTACTGGACCGAGGGTGTCCGCGGCCTGGGCTGGGCGGTGGACGCCGTGCCGACGCTGAAGGGGGGATCGACGATCGGAATCCCTTCGCCCCCGGCGATCGTGCTTCCTTCGGGCTCGATCGTGAAGCCCGAGATCCGCGACGCCGAGAGGATGCAGGGCTTCAAGGTGGACTGGACGAAGCCCGCCGAGACCGTCCTGAAGCGCGGCTACCGCTGGCACCTGGTCGGAAACGCGGTGACGGTGGACGTGGCCGGCTGGCTCGGCGAGCGGCTGGCCCTGCCGGGCGAGTACGACGACGAGGGAGATTCGCCGCTCCCGGCAGGCCGCCCCTGGCCCCGCGCCGCGTGGAATCTCGGCAAAGGCCGCTTCGCGGCGGACGTCTCGGCGTGGCCCGAGCGGCGGCCCCGGACACACCTGCAGGAGTTCTTGCGGTTCCCCACGGAGCCCCTCTCCGCCAAGGCCACGGCCGGCTTCCTCTCTCGCGCCCGCTCGGGATCGCTCCGCTTCCCGCCGGGGTTCCTGGACGAGGTGGAGTGCCACCTCGGGCGGATGCGTGAAGAGCTCGCCACGGCCGTCTGAGAAGAACGGCCCCTCTCGAAAGACCTCCCGCAATCGCCTCGGTCTCCTGGTCGACGCCGAGACGTCCGTTCGCATGGCGGGAGTCCGGCAGAAGGACACGTCGGCCGAGCAGCTCGTCCGAGGCCTACTGACGCGCCTCGGTCACTCGTTCCGGAAGTCGAATCGGGATCTGCCAGGCTCGCCCGACGTGGCGAATCGCTCGCGCCTCTGGGCCGTCTTCGTGCACGGGTGCTTCTGGCATCGACACGCAGGCTGCTCGCGGACGACGACTCCGAAACGCAACCGGGCCTTCTGGGAGACGAAGTTCGACCAGAATCGCCGGCGGGACGCACGCGCCCTGGCTGCGCTCCGGCGCCTGGGCTACCGCACGGTCGTCGTCTGGGAGTGCGAGATCACGAAGCGCCCCGAGGTCGTCGAGAAGCGGCTCGTGAAGCGGCTCGGGCCCGCGCCTCGCGGGCGGTAGTCGCCTACTCCCCGGCCCAGACGAAGGGCGGGTCGTTCCGGGCGGTGTAGATCCGGGCCATCTCCGCAACGACCTCTTCGAGGGTCAGCGTCTTCGACGGCCGGCCGCTTCGCGGCGGGGCTTGCATGACGTCGAAAAAACGGACGTCCCACGGGTCGTCTTCGTCGATCGCATAGAGACCCACGAAGACTCGCTCGAAGAGCTGGTCTGCATCGGTCGGGCAGTTTCTGTTCCCTCGATAGCGGAAGACCTTGATCGCCTGCCCGAAGGAAGAGCTCGCCTCCTTCCGGGCACCGGACTTGTAGTCGCCGCAAGCGTCGACGGGGAGAAAGATCAGGGCCACGAGGAGGGCCCAAGGCTGGCGTTCGTGGTAGTCGAGAGCCTCCGCTCGGAGCTCGTTGTCGATGCGCGTGTAGTTACACCCAAGCCGAGCCCGATGTCCGGGTGGCTGTAGTTGACGTCGAGCTTCTTCGTCCCCTTCGCCGTTCTCGCCGGCCTCTCGTGACGCCGGCCTTTCTCATCAGGCGTGATCTCCGGGAAACCGCTCCGGAGACGGTTCGCGAAGAGCATGGCCAGATTGCGCGAGAGCTGCTCGGCGTAGTTCTTCTTGGCTGTGGACGTCCCCTCCGCGGGCCGTTCGCCAGCAGCGCGGAAGGCCTCACGGAATGCCCACATCTGCGAGCTTTTCCCCTGGTCGCCTTCGGACTTCCCGACGCTGCGGCTTCGACTGCGTGACTTCGCACTCTTCTCGGTTCGCCCCATCTCGTTCACCTTCCGTGCTGCATCCGACGCGAGGTCCGCAGGCTCCGTCGGATCAGAGGACCCGGAAACGGGACGCGTAGGTCTGGGCCACTCGACGAATCATCGCTCCGTACTCGTAGATGTCCCCCGCGGCCGGTGCAGGCGGCTTCTGGACGAGCCGGACAGGAGAGACGTCGTTGCGGCACTCGACGACGACGATGGACACGGCGTCGAAGCCCTGTTCGCCGAGCTTGGTGCGGCGGGGCATCTCGCGGATCTTCCCGACGACACGCCCGGTGACTGCCGGCTGATCGTGAGCCGTCATCACGGCCTTGCGACCCGTCTGGCGTCCAGGGCTTCGGAATTCGTCGGCGAGATTGATCATCACGAAACCGACGGCGATCGCCTCCTCGGCTGCGGCGTGGATGGTCTCGTGGCTGGAGTTGAGCTCGTCGTAGAGCCGCGGGAGCGCCTTGACGTGCTCGGTCATGCACGCCTTGGCTTCCAGTGCTACTTGCACGCTTCCGACGTCGGCCTTCCGGATGTCGGGAAGCCCTTCCAGGATCTTCTTTTCTTCGGCCGTCAGCTCGATGCCGTAGTCCTTCACGAGGGCACGGAAGCCGGCGGCTCCCGGCTTCGGGACGCCGCGCGGTCGGGCCAGGACGAGATCGAGATCCTTCTTGCGGTCGTGCTTGAAGTCCTTCATCTCGTGGTTGAGACCGAAGACGACCGCACCGCTGGCGACGTGCTCCCGGAGCACGGGGCTTTCGCGAAGAAGGTCGAAGAGGATTCCCCAGCACGCCACCTTCGAGTGGTGATCGCTCCGGGAGTGGTACTGCCACATCGCGCCGGATTTCCCCGTCCGTCGCGGCTTGCTCATGGTCCGCACGAGGATCGTCGGTCCGTACATCCCGGCAATGATCCCACGAGGCGCAGCCGAGCCGCGGACGGCATCACTCCACGGGGAAACCAGCTGCCACGGCGAGACGCTCACCCACGGCGGCGGCGGCGCTCCGCATCACGAGGATCGTCCGGAAACGCCTCCGCCGCCGAGATGGGCCGCTCGCCTAGTTAGGCCCTCACCTCGTTCGCAGTTCCCACTCGTGTGGGCTGACGAAACGCCCCAGCTGCTCGCTTGACCTCCCGCAGGGTGTGGTAACGATCCGCCATGAAAGCCGCCGTCAGGGCCACGGGGCTGAGTGCCTCGTCGTAATGCGACGTGAGCCACGTGTTCCCGTTCTCGAGCTGCCGGAGCCCCTGGACGGCCTCGATCATCTTCTGCTCGACCCACTCCTCGGTGGTCGACTTGATCTGCGCGGCCTTGTCCTGATCCCCCTCAGGATTCGCCCATTCATTCACCGCGGCGAGAATCGCCTGATAGCCGCGGAAGTCGCGATTCAGGAGCAGGACGTTGGCCGTCTGAGCGTCGCCTCCCGCCAGGGCTGCGGCCCGATCGTGCAGGCCATGCGCGTTGCCCTTCACGATCGAGATGCTCTCGGCCTCCTGTTCGGTCACCCACTTGGGCTGGATATCGAGATGCGACACCATTTCCACCGCCGGTTCTCCGGCCTGCTCGTCGACCTGCGAGAGCACCGCTCCGATTCCGCGCCCCCGGGCCGTGTTCTTCCTCGGCTCACTCGTGCGGGTTAGGTCCACGACGGGCCCAGGTCCAGCTCCCGGCCCAGTCACTTCCGTCGACGCTCGCGTCGTCCCCTGGCGCGCGGGGCGGAATCTACGAGGCCGCAGGAGCTGCATCACGTCCTTCAGCCGCTCGCGGATTCTCTTGGCGCGATCGGGGTCCTCGACTTCCAGACGCGCCTGCTCCTCGGCCATCGTCTGCTTGATGCGCTCGGGCATCTGGGCACGAAACTGGTCGCACCACACCAGCCACGATTCGCTCTCGAGAGCCGGAGTCCCGTTTACGAGGACGTGCGCGCGAGCGAAGTCCGAGGTTACGGTCACCCCCTTCGGCTCGATTACGAAGGCAATGCGATTCTTCCCGAAGACGACGCCCAGCCGCGCGAAGAACGGGCTCGCCTGGTTCCCACCCCTCCAGTCGTGTAGCTCGTTGTCGAAGAGCACGGCCAGGCTGCCACCGCTCGCGGTCCGACTCGAAACATCCGTGCCTGATCCGGTCGGCAGGACCCACCAGTGAATATCGGCCGGCGGAATCCCGACACTAGGGTTCCCAGCCAGCGCCACCGTACCTCGCCAGCCATCCCCCTGTCGGTCCGCTGCGTCGTCCCAGATCACGGCCGTGCCACTGACTTTCGTCAGATTGAATGACCGCCCGCCCTGGCCTCGCATGCGTTCCTTTGCGTCCTCTACGCTGTGAGGCCACTCGTCCGGGTCGCCCGAGGGCACCCGCACGACCACTTCGATTCCGTTGTTCGAGAGCCGACAGAATCGGGTGTTCAGGTACTTCAACAGCCACGTCCGCGGGCGCCCCGCCGGGACGAAGGTGTTGTCGGCTTCTACGTTCCCCAAAAAGGTCACGACCGTCCCGGATCCCTGCTCGTTGACGAAGTCCGGAAATATCTCTGAAGCGGCATGAATGACGAGCTCGTCGTTGAGGCCGACCGGGATCAGGTTGTACTCGCTGCCGTCCCAGCCGACCTGCACCATCGTGCGGTCGCCATCCTTCGTCGAGCGAATCAGCACGCCGTTCTTGTGGCGCGTCGGACCAGAGATCTTCAGTCCCATCCCCTGGTTGCCGTGGATCGACTGGTTACGTCCCGCCCCTTCGACCGCGAGTGTCGTCATATACCGCTCGAGCTCCGATCGGGTCATTCCGTCCCCGTTGTCCGAGCACGCGATGTACCAAGGGTGGACGTCGGCCTGTGTATGCAGACTCCAGTCGACATCGAATTCGATGCGGCCCCCTTCGCTCTTGGCCTCGGCGCGCATACGGCGCTCGACGGCTTCAAGAGCGTTCTTTAGGACCTCTCGGAATTCTTGGTTGGGGAGAAGCTCGGTGGCGAGCTTGTCGGCGATGAAGTCGGCATTAGCGACTCTAAACATGAAAGACCCCCTTCGAAGGCGGCCCGTAGGCCGGTGTCGTCGGTGGCCGCACCGAGCGGAAGCGAGGAGGACGGGATGTCGTGCCCACTTCCGACCGATCGACCGCCGCGAATCATATCCCTACCGCGCCCCGGGACCTCACGGCTCTCTCACACATGCCCCAAACCGAAAGACGCCGCCCCCCGGTTCCGGCCGGAGGGGCGGTGGCGCTGGCGCTCTTCACGCCGTGCGCCGGCGGGGGCCCCGTACGCCCCTCGCCGTCACGCGCCGTGAATCCCCTGCGCGTCGCATCACTGCGGCCGAGGGCGGCCTCCGTGCCGCGCCGCACACGGGCCGCTCGCGGGCTAAGCCCGGCTTAGCCCGACGCGTACCCGCTCTTGTCCCTCGGCGCTCCCGCGCCGAGGGGGCGCCCCTCCGGCCTCCAGGGCCGCTCCGCGGCCCCGCGGCACAACGGCGTTGGTGCCGCGCCGGGGGCGTCGCAAGGCGGCTCCGGGCCTGCGGCACGGCCCTCAAGGGGCCGCGTCCTCCGGCCCTGCGCGGCAGCCATCGCCTGGCACCCGGCTCGCCGCTTCGAGGTGGTCCACTTTTCGGCGTTCCTCGTCGTCGTCGCGTTCGGGGCCGTCGCCGCTCGCGAGCCGGTCGCCAGGCTGGTCCAGGCGGCGGCGAAGCCGCCGCGGCAGCTCATGGCGTGTCACGTGGCGTGCGACCGCGGCACGCCTCGCGCCACGCCGGAGCCCGACGAGGATCACGACCAGGAGGCCGACGAGGGAAGCGGCTAAAGAAGGAAAGCAGCTCGAGCTTCGGCGTCGTCCCGCGGCGACTCGTCGACGCGGAGACCGAATGGGCTCCGCGATATCAGAGACGTCGCGCTCCGGCCCGCAGGCGGTCAAGGACGCGCGAAGCGCGAGGCTCGTAGAGCCGGTTCCTTGACGGCCGAGACCGGGGCGCACGGCCTCGGGGTCGTTCGCGGTTGTGCCGTCGTCGTCGTCGTCGTGGAAGTGGCAGAAATCGTTCGGCTACGCGGCCTCTGTGGCAAACGTCGTTTGCCTGCGAGCCCTCCGATGCAGAAGAAGTTCGGCGAGAAGGGCTTCCAGGCTTCTATCTTTAGCCGCTTCCGGCGGTCCCCGGGCGCGCTGGCGCGAGGGTGCTCGGGGCGCGGTGCTCGAGCACCGCAGCGAAGCGCGGAGCGCAGAGGTCCGCGCCCCGGTCTCCGCGCCCATAGTGCCAGCGCTTCAGCGCCGCGTCGGCGTAGCAGTCGCCTCCGCTGCTCGATGGCCTGGCGCGGCGCTCGCTCGCGCCGCCGTCGGGCCGAGGAGCGCAGCTCGCGAGCACCGCAGGCGCGTGCGGCGGCGCGTTCGCGAGCACCGCAGGCGCGTGCGGCGGCGCGTTCGCGAGCGCCGTGAGAGGCCCTTCAGCGACCGCGCGATCGAGCGCGCGCCGCTCGCCCCCGGCGGTTTGACATAGCGTTCAGACGTTATGTCAAAGGTCCGGCCGAAGGCCGGACCCGGAGGCGGGAGGGGCGCCCCCGCGGAGCGAAGCGCAGCGGGACTTCAGCCGCTCCGGGGCCGATAACCGCGGTTATCGGCAAGCGCCCCTGACGCCGCGCGGAGCGAAGGCGACACTTCGCCGCAGCTACGCGCCGCGGCAGGGATGCGAGGCGCGTGACGGGCAGGGGAAATTGGGGCCCCGCCCGGCGCGCGCCTCGCAGAGCGTCCGGCTCCTCCGCCCCTCCCGCCGGAGCCGCCCGGGGGCGTCCCCCGTCCCACGGCGCCCGCTGGCGCCGTGCGGGGCTCCGCTCCGGTCGTGCTCTTCGCAGGGCACGTCGGGAAGAGCCGGGCATCGACCGCCACGTGATGCGTCTACGCCCAGCCCTCGGCTCTGAGCAGGGGCCACCACTCGTTCCCCTCGTAAAGCCCATTCGGGAAGAGATCCTGGTATCGCGGCCCAAGGAGGACCTCGCCGAGAAACTCCTCGAAACTACTCGCAATCGTCCTCACCCTATGTGGTGGGTCGGCATCGACCAAGGAAATCGCCCCGCTCGGTGTCACCAGGAATGCGGCGCCCGCTGCGTCCTCGCCGACAACGCAACCGCCCCGCTCTCCGATCACCGGTCGCCATCTGGCATCGAGCCGCTTCAGACTCGGGAAACCCGATCCTCCAGAGCCTGCGAGGACATTCATGTCGATCTGAAGACCATCGGTCTGACGAAGGAAGTCGATGTACTCCGCAGGCACGCCTGCAACGTCACGTCGAATCGCATCGAGAGCCTCAGCGGAGGCACTCGGCGCGCTCCCGAAGATGATCGCAAGCTCCTCCCGTTCGCCCTCAAGACCCCGGAGCTTCGCCAGTTTTGATTCCCAGTTCATTACGGCCCTCTCACCTCGACCTTTACGATCGGTGTGTAGTCGTCGAGGCCCCTGATCTGGGCGCGAATCTGGCGCCCAATCCCCATGTTCACGTCCGCGTCGAGCAGCGTGAGGTTCGCTGCGTCGTCGGCTCCCAGAAGTTGGAGTTCCTGGACGTGGTCCGCGTGCATCTCAAGGATTCGCCTCTTGAGGGACTGAAAGCGCGCTGCATCAGACTTGCCGTACTGCGCGTAGGCCTGCCGGATCAGGCGATTCTTGTATCCCGCAGCTACAGCAGGATCCCTTGGAACTGGATTCGGTG